>JAYVKQ010000786.1:0-4049 GCA_043768285.1 Saprospiraceae bacterium
CTTCGGGATTGTGAAACGCCCTTTGCCTTTGCCCCCGAATGAAATTCGGGGTTATTCAAGTTCAATCCCCTTCGGGATTTATAGAGTGCCAAAGTAGAATTACACAATTAATTTGTATAGATAATGATATAAATGAGTTGTAACTTTAAGCATACAATTTTAAGGTCAAATTAGACCCTATTTTAGCTTAAAATGATACTCGAATTGACAGTCATAAACAATACATGGTACTTTATATTATATATAATAGGTTCAAAAACAATGGAAAATAATTGAAATTATAGTGTACAGTTATTGAAATTGTGACACTTTTATGATTTTTAATTTGAATAGATTGCGGCATTTTTTATTGCCAAAAGTTTCTCCGAAATAGTTAAAAAACAAGCAAGCCTACTTATGCGCGCATAAGTAGGCTTGTGTATATGTATAGTCAAAAGACTAAACGAATATGATTATTCTTCGTCTGCACCACCTGCGCCTGGCAAATCAATTGGAGGAGGAGGTGTAGTGCCAGTGCCCGTAGAAGAGTTTGGACGACGACGTCTGCGTCTTCTTGCACCACCTACGATTTCGAACGCTTCAGCGTCGGTTAATGTAATAAAGCCTTTAAGACCTGCGAAATTGTTGAAGTTGCTTATCATTTGCTATAAATTTAACGGTTAAAAAAATAAGATTTAGATTTTAGAATTAAATATCGTTTTCAGTTAAAATGAGTTTGTAAAATAAATGGTTGTAATGAGTTCTTAAAATGTTACTTTGTTGATGGTCGTAATGAGTTTCTTAAAATATAATTATGGTTGTAATGAGTTTCTTTATTTTTGTTGTATTGTGTTTCTCTCTGTTTGATGTTTCAAAGATACATACATCGTATAGGGTATTGCAACCTCATTTTGGGCGATATATAACAGGTATAATAAAACATATTCTTTTAAAATTTTATGCACTATGCTTTCATTATCAATCCTTCGTAGGTCAAATACACTTTTTAAAATAGTATTGTTCTGTGACAGTGTTTCGACTCTAAATAAATAATACGAATTAGGTAGAGGACGTTTTAACAAACTGATTATCAATAAGTTATGAAAAAATATTTTTTTTTAAAAATAATTATTTTTTTTAAAAATATTTTTTTATTCTAAAATAGAAAAATATTCCCTTTTTATTGCCCACTGATAAGTAGATGTACGATAATAGATGTACGATGTACGACTTGTAATGTATTCATTATCAGTATATTATGAAAAATAAAATTGTCGTTTATTTATAGCTACCTACTTATACCATCCCCTCAGTATTTTAGTCATTTTTATTTACTGTACCTCTACTATTTTTTTTTGAAAAAAAGAGCAAGTGGTTTCCGAAACCGCCGTTCTATCACAATGTTAAAGTTATTTACAATTACAAACCATTGATTTTCAGCAACTTAGAAAATAGTAGGGTTTAGTAATTTTTATCAATTGCTGTTGTAAATTTTCGTGCAAAAATGTAGAGATGCCACACGGCAACGCCTTTACGTGATTCATTTTAAAAAGGTTTTTGGAAAAGCATACCTTATTCCGCACAAAAAAAAAAAAGAGCAACTATCAATTTATCCGCATTAATTGTAGTAAGTTAGCGGTGTTTTTACGTAGATATACAAAAACCATGTTCATTAATGACCAAATTATTGCTCATAATATTTACTATCCATAGCGCACTTTCCATAAATGCGCAAAGCAACCTTATTCCTAACGGCAATTTTGAGGATACTGTTTCGTGTGGTAATATACATGGTGCTGTGAAAGATTGGTTTGTGCCGCAAAATGATACAGTAGATATTGACAAACCCTGTAGCTATATTGATTGGTGGCGATTTATTAAATACCGTAAAATTGGGCGCGATAATTCAAGAAGCGGATTTGTTGAAACCTACTATCGTGGTTTCCCAGACGACAATGTATATAGTGGGCGACGATATTTAGCCGTAAAACTCAAAGAAACGCTCGTCGCGGGACAACAATATTATTTTGAAATGGATACCCGCGCTGTGGATACCTTCCCTAACTTTCAATTAGTTAATACCCTTTTCACGATTGGGCAAGACGTGGCTTTCTCAAAAGATTATCCTTTATTTGATTTTGATGTGCCTCGCAATTATTTGAAAAATCGTCCTGTTTTTCGCAGCATACTGCACAAAAATTACGATTGGCGCAAGATAAACGGCTGTTTTACGGCTGATGGAGGCGAGCAATACATCATCATCGGTAATTTTAGAAATGATGCAGATACGGAAATAGTACCTACGGGCAAAACCAATAGAAATTTCCTAAGTGGTCTGAGTGCCTATTATGTCATTGATAATGTGGTATTAACGCCTATGACACTCACGTTACGCGATACGGCAATTTGTGTCGGTGATACACTACACTTAAATGTGCTGAAAACAATCCCCGAAACGGTATCTTACAAATGGCATGATGGTTCGACTACCCCTCAGTATTTGAGCCTAAAATCGGAGCATATTGCCATAGAAGTGCTGTATCCTGTGGGCTGTACAATCAGCCAATCCATGAATTTAAGGGTTCTCGCACCCGATTATCAACCACAAGTACGCGATACTGTGATGTGCGTAGGGCAAAATGTCACATTTACAGCAGGAACTGGAAGAAATGAAGAAAAAGTGATTTGGGATAATGGCTCAATAAAACGGGAATATAGCATTAATACCAGCACTGTTTCTCCTACAAAAAGTGAGGTTTTTACAGCGCGTATAAAGAATAGCTGCGCCCAATGGACGGATAGCTTTCGCATCAAAACCCGCGATTGTGGCTATGGTCTCTATATGCCCACTGCCTTTTCGCCCAATGGTGACGGCGAAAATGATGTGTTCAAACCTTTCCTAAAAGCTGATTATTTCTATATCGAAACCTACGATTTTAAGGTATTCAATCGTTGGGGCAACCTCGTTTTTCAATCCGATGCTATTCAAAATGGGTGGGATGGCTCTTTCAAAGGCAGCCCTTTACCCAACGATGTGTATGTCTGGCAGTTGATTATTAGGCATAAGTTTAATAGTAAAACAGAAGTGTTGAAGGTAGGTGGGGATATAATGATTGTACGTTAGTAAACGTCAATTTCTATACTGAAGGAATGACTTCCTTATTCGCATAAATACTTGAAAGCGTTACCTTTTTAGCTTTTCAACGGTAACTTAGACACAACAACGGGCTTCGCAATATCTTTATAATCCACTTGCGTCAAAGTTTTTGTACCAATGATGAGTAAATGTTTACTCAAAACGATGACATCAATGGCATCAATATCCTTTAAATGGTGCAATTCGCGCGGGTTTTTCTTATCTGTTACATCTAATATGCGCAAACCCGCATCGCAGACAAAAAGCGTATTCCCATCTATCCCCAAGCCAATCGGGTTCGTCATTTTTACCTTCGAGACCATTACGGGTTTGTTAATATCGCTCACGTCTAATATATGCAATTCGTTGATAGTGTCGCGGATACGGCAATCAAAGCCAGAACGTATGGTTGAATAGGCATATTGCCCACTCGCCACAACAGGATCACAGGCTTGGAAATGTTGGTAAAAACTCTTTTGAATAGGCTTCCCATCGGGCTGAATTTCGTAGAGATAAACGCCGCGTTGAGAGCCTAAAAACAGATTTTTGCCATATGGATATAAGGTTTCTATGCCCCAACCAACGGCAGTTGTGCCTACAAATTTTGGTGTTTCTGGTTGCGTTATATCGTAGGTTTTGAGGTCAATATCATTAATGACGTAGAGGAAATTGCCCACAATTGCAAATTTTGCCAATGAGCCTCCCACGCCCGTATTGGTTGCCGTGCTATTGTTACTCGGCACAACACCTTCTGCACTGCACGCCCACCATATACAAAACGAACAAACTAATATTATGATTGATATATATTTACGCATAATTTTTTAATTAAATATTCTAAGTACATGACAAAAAAGGCTTTTCCGCCAAGTTACCTATATTGTGGGTTCTCACATCCGTAATATATGGCAACAAAAGCGAAAAAGCTGGCTAA
>JAYVKQ010000787.1:0-3362 GCA_043768285.1 Saprospiraceae bacterium
ACGTCTCCCAAGTTTCGTTTGTAAACACATTATAATATGACGTTGCACTGCAACGTCTCCCAAGTTTCGTTTGTAAACACATTATAATATGACGTTGCAATTAAGACGTTGCAGTGCAACGTCTCTACGTTATTTTCATAAAATCTTATAACTGATATACAGTTGAAAAAAGGGCTTAGGTATCTTAGATTGCACCACAAAAGCCGATAAATTGCCAGCGTTTGTAGATTTACCCTTACTCAACGGCTGCATATAGCGCAAGCCTAATGATAACCCATTGCTATATTTGCCAAGCGTCAAATCGCCCATTATGCCAAAATCAATCTGTGTAGCCGTTTTGTCCGTTAAGGGTTTGCGTTCAAATACACATTTTTCAACGAGGCTTAAACCAGAGACTGTGCTTATAGTTCTAAATGATTTAAGAAGCGTTCCTGTTGCGAAAGACTGTTCTTTTATAAAACTTATATCGCCATATAGTCCAATGCCAAAACCCAGAAAATTAGACGCATCGTATCTTAAATGCAGTGGAATAACCCGTATAGCACTCGATGATTTATAGTTTTCTTTAAATGAAACAGAATCTTTATTAAAATAACCAACAGACCGTTCTGGTTCCGATACAGTCAATTTGGTATATTGTTCCGTAACAGAATCGCGGCTAAAAGTCCTTCTATTGACATCAACCAACAGTTCAATTTGATTATAAAATCCTGCGGGGCGATAGGCAGAATAGGTTGCGCCCAGAAAGTAGCTATACCCCTCAGTATTTGGCTGATAGTTTATACCCGCTTTCACCCCCAACGATATACCTGTTTTAAAATAAGTGGTCATAGGGTCAGTCGGGATAGGTGTATTGTTATCAAAAATGATACTGGCATTAGACGTTAAAGCCCGTTTTTTGACATCTTTTTTAGGCATTAGTTCATATTCCACGTAGCCTTGCGTATCTTTTCGCTTTGGGTCCCATGATTCCTCTGCCCCATTGATGATGATATTTTTGAAATCAAAAGTGATGATTTTCCCATCGGGGCTAATGGTGTATTTCATCGCACTATCTCTTTGTGATGCGTTTTTATAGGGGTGCGAAGTCTTGATATTTTGCACCGAAAAAGCATCCAAAGCGTTAGGTATGTTGGCTTGAATATTCAAGGATTGCGCAGGAGCATTACCCAGATTTTCAAAATTAATGCGGTATTTCAACGGCTTATTTGGGAAAAAACGGAAACTCACATTGCGCGGTGCTTTCATATTATTGGGGTCAAATGAGGAGGAAGGTTCAAAAGTAAGCGCAACTTTTTCTACTTGCGAAGACCCATCTACAACGAGTGCAGCAGCGAGTTCCAATTCTTTTATTTTTTCAAAACCCGCCTTGCTTTCGACATTAAAAGTCAGAAAAAGGTTTTTAGAAAATTTATTTAAACCCTTGATATTGAATATTTTAGCATCAAAATATTGGGTTTTCATTTTGTTTATATCATCTACATCTTGACCCAATACCCCCTCAGTAGCGCCGTGCAATCGGGCATCTTTGACGGTAAAAATGCGTCCCGCCGCTTTCACTTGATTTTTTTTATTGAAGAAAACGTAGAGCTTAGCGTTTTTATCGCCACCTGTCAAATTGCGGTACGAGACGATGCTTATAAATTGCTCATTGGCGCGAATGGCTTTGATATTGTGCAGCACCAAATTACTCGTTAGGCGCAAAGCACCAAAGCTCTCGTCATTAGTGCCTTTTGGCATAGAAATGCTTTTATCCACTTGCACCGTTTTGGCACTCGACTTTATTTTATCGAGCGTGTAGCAAGGGGTCATTGTGACTTGCACAAGGCGATTGTCGCGGGCAGCATAGGCGTGTGCAGCTTCCTCGTTGGTGGTAAAAGTGCCATCGTCAAATTCCCAAAAATGCTTGATAAAAGGCGTAGGTGCATTGCGATTTGTCATACTCAAACGGCGCAACTGCGGTTTTAAAGCAGATGCATTGGATTTGAAAACGACTTCGCGGTTAGAATTGGTGAAATTTGAAATAGTGGATGCGTGTTCGATTTGTGCCATTAGAGGCAATGCCGTCCCAAGTAGGAACGCAAGGGTTACTTTATAGTGCATGGCTGCGGTTAATTTGAGGTTAATTATTAAGTTAAAAAATTTGGTTAAAAAATTTCTACGAAGATATACTACTTTTACTTATAATGCAAATAATAAAATCATCTCTTTAAAATTGTCAACTATGCCGTCGCGCGTGGAAACTATGTGTTACTAAATCTCAAAAACAAAGAAAAGAGATGTCATTGCGAACGCAGCGAAGCAATCTGTGATGCATAGTAAAGCAGAAGAAATAAGTTGGTCAAATGTACCGTCGAATTCATTCGACGGGCTGCGTAAACCATTGATTACCAACGCCTCCGTCGAATAAATTCGACGGTACATTTGACCAACTTATTATTTACTCGTTACATAGCAGAAAGTTTTTCGTTAAATTATGGCAATATCTTTATTTTAAGAAAGGGTTTCCGTAGTAAATGAGGCAGATTGCTTTGCTGCGCTCGCAATGACAGCTTTTTTCTTTGTTGTCGTGATATTTGTAACTTACAGACTTCAAGCGGTGGCACGAATAATTATGACTTTCCCTTCATTTTCAAAAAATAATCCTCAAAATATCGCTTCGATAACCACGATATGCCCAACACGCCGACGCTGACAATACCATAGAAAAACAATGTCTGCACAAGCGGTGATAGGGGTATCATCATTTTTTTGAAAAATAAAATAACAGCGAAAATCACCAGCATTTGATACATATATATGCCATAAGATATTTCTCCTAATTTTTCTAACACAGGGTTTTTCAACGTGAAAAGAGCGCGAGGATTAAGTGATACATTTAATATCAACCATAAAAACAGCACCCCCTCAGTATAAATGCTTAAAATGGGTGTTTGAAAGAGGATTTTGAATAGAAAATTGGGATTTTCTATAAAATAATTATAGAAAAATAAGCGGCTGGCGAGTAATGTTAAAAAGATAATTTGAGCCACTGGCTTGAAAAACCAAACTTCTTTTGTAGCGTCGAATTTATTCGATGCACCTTTTGTAGCGTCGAATTTATTCGATGCATCGCTGAGGTATCGAATAAATTCGACACTACTTAGCCAATATGCGCCTAAGCCGCCTACTGCCATGAGTTCAAATTTTAGGCTTAATAGAACGTCTTTCACTACGTTAAAATATTGATTTTCAGAAGAATAGATATAAAAAAATAACATGACGAGCGTTTTTACACCTATCATAGAGCCAATAATACTGAGGGGGTAGCTGTGTACGATGTTTGATGTACGATGTACGATGTTGGGATATTTCTCTTTTAA
>JAYVKQ010000788.1:0-5277 GCA_043768285.1 Saprospiraceae bacterium
CTTCGGGATTGTGAAACGCCCTTTGCCTTTGCCCCCGAATGAAATTCGGGGTTATTCAAGTTCAATCCCCTTCGGGATTTATAGAGTGCCAAAGTAGAACTATGTAGTTAATGAAAAAAACATAAAGTTTTTTAACCTCTATTTGTTTATTATTTAAAACAATTTATATTTGCATTGTCATAAAATCAAGTGAATAAAAATGCTCCCTTTTTTCAAATACAACTGGCAAGTCAGAAATGAATATTTTGATATATTGTGCCCAATTCCGCATGAGGAAATCTTTAAAAACCGCATCGGGGGCGTAGGCAGCATTGCTTATACACTGTTTCACATTGTTGATGTGGAATATAGTTGGCTTATCACGGATTTAAACCAGCAGCCTGAAATAGAATGGCGGTTCGAGGATTTTAAAAGTTTGGAAGATATTCAACGATTTTCAGAAGAACGACATCCACCTGTATCCGCTTTTGTGGTTCGATATACGGATGGTACATCCCGAGGAAATCGGGATGAAGGGGATGAACAAAAGCTCTTAATCAGTGAAGACCCACCGCTTAAATATGGTGAAGTGATGCGCCATGTCATTGCGCACGAAATACACCATATAGGTCAATTATCCATTTGGGTGCGTGAATTGGGTTTGAAACCGCCAACAGCCAATTTTATTAGGAGAAGCTTTTTTTAGTAAAAATGTATCAAAATTTTAATATTGACATGGGAAAATCGAAAAGTATCGACAATACAGCTCTCGTTACAGCACATATCCAAAAATTAGAGCCAACTTTAGGAGAAACTGTAGAAACCATTAGGCAAATCATTTTAAGCACTGACGCAGAAATAGGCGAAGAAATAAAGTGGAAAAACCCGACTTTCTTTTATACAGGCGAGATGAAAGCCTTTGACCCCAAGGAATACAAACGCTATATCATCGTGATGAACCTCCATAAAGGGCGCATCATGCTGGTTTTTCCAAGCGGTGCAAAGGTGAATGATACAACTGGTTTTCTGGAAGGCGATTATACAGATGGTAGAAGAATTACTGTTTTTAAAGACATAGATGAGGTATGGGCTAAAAAAGATATTTTGCAAGCCAGTATCAAAAACTGGCTTCAGTTAGTTGAAAAGTGAGACCCCCTCAGTATTTTTACCATTGAAAACAAAACGTAACCACTTTTTTCAATCAAAAATTATTTTAAAAAATGAAAAAAACAGACATTATTTTTTGGGTAACAACAACCCTCATCTTTTTATTTGAAGGCGTAATGCCCGCCCTAATGTCACAAACAGACATGGCAAAAGAGGGTATTGCGCACTTGGGCTATCCTGCCTATTTTGGTATGATGCTCACCATTTTTAAGGTTCTGGGTGCATTAGCATTGATAATTCCGCAAGTGCCAAACCGCATTAAAGAATGGGCTTATGCTGGTTTTGCTTTGGATTTTATTGCCGCTTTTTGGTCTCACATGGCAGTTGATGGACTAAAAGGGGAAAATTTTTTCCCGTTAATTGTTTTAGCTGTTTTAATCGTTTCTTATATTTATCATCATAAAAGAACGACACAATTGGCTTAAGTTTATATGCACATACCCCTCAGTATTTTTATTTTGTGTAGGGATAAAATTGATGATTCCGCATAGGACATAAATTAACCACAGATTAACACTGATTTTTCCGTTTTAGATATAAAGAAATCAGTGTTAATCTGTTAAATCAGTGTCATCTGTGGTTAAATATATCAAGTTAAAAACCATGAAAAAAATCCTCTTTTCTATACAAATCAATGCGCCAAAGAGCAAAGTTTGGCAAATCCTCTGGGGTGATATGACGTATCGTCAATGGACTACTGTTTTTGGAGAAGGTTCATATGTCAAAACAGATTGGACAGAAGGGAGTAAAGCTATTTTTATGAGTTCTTCGGGTGTAGGTAATATAAGCCGCATTATTAAAAAAATACCCACCGAATTGATGACTTTTGAGCATTTAGGGTCTATAAAAGAGGGTATTGAAGACTATGAAACTGCCAAAACAGAAGGCTGGTCAGGTGCGACAGAAAGCTATGCCCTAATAGAGCAGGGTGACAAAACGACCCTAACAGCGACAATGGATGTCAATAAAGATTTTGAAGATTATTTCACTAAAACATTCCCCTTAGCTATGGAAAAAATAAAATCACTCGCAGAAACGGCTGATAAAACGGCTATCACCGTAGAAGCCCTCATCAACGCCCCCGAAGATAAAGTTTGGGCACTCTGGACACTACCCGAACACATCGTGCAGTGGAACAATGCCTCACCCGATTGGCACACGCCCAAAGCGGAAAATGACCTTCGAGTGGGTGGTAAATTCTCTTCAATAATGGCTGCCAAAGATGGTAGTGTTAGTTTCGACTTTTGGGGTATTTATGATACTGTGAAAAAGCACCAAACCATTGCCTACACGATGGGCGATGGACGCAAAGCGGAAACAACCTTTACAAAAAAGGGCGAAACCACAGTAGTTACAACGGTTTTTGAAGCGGAAAGTGAAAACCCTATTGAAATGCAACAAGGCGGCTGGCAAGCCATTTTGAATAATTTTAAACAGTATGCCGAAGGGCAGACCGAAAAAAAAAACAATTGATTTGCCCGTGCCTATGGTTTGATGGTCAAGCGCAAGAAGCGGCTGAGTTTTATTGTTTTGTTTTTCCCAATTCAAAAATCACGAGCCAAACGCCCGTTGTGGTGGATTTTGAACTTTTTGGACAGCCGTTCTTGGGCTTGAATGGTGGTGCTATGTTTAAGATTAATCCTACCATTTCCTTTTATGTGGCTTGCGAAACGGCAGCCGAAGTAGAGGATATTTGGTCAAAATTCATGGAGTGGGGTACTGTGATGATGCCCCTTGACACCTATCCGTGGAGTGAAAAATATGGCTGGTTGAAAGACCGCTTTGGCATGACGTGGCAAATCACGGTGGATACGAATATCAAGCAACGCATAACGCCATCTATGCTTTTTACTGAGGGGGTGCATGGCAAAGGCAAGGAAGCCATAGATTTTTATACGTCTATATTTAAAGATGCAGTCCCTATCCACACGTCCTACTATGCCAAAGGGCAAAACGCCTATGCCACCGAAGGCATGGTTTTGTTCTCCTTATTTACCTTATCTGGTCAGTCATTTATCATTATGGACGCAGGCGCACCGCAACCTTTTACTTTTAATGAAGGCTTGTCTTTGATTATCCATTGCGACAATCAAGCAGAAGTTGATTATTATTGGGAAAAACTAACTGAGGGTGGCGAAGAAAGTATGTGCGCATGGTTGAAAGATAAATATGGGGTGTCGTGGCAAATCGTGCCTAAACTTTTGACCCAATTGCTCAATCACCCAGACCGTGAAAAAGCGGGTCGGGCGATGGATGCTATGTTTAAAATGCGGAAGATTGATACTGTTGCGTTGCAGAGGGCGTTTGATGGGGAATAAAAAGGCTAAAATACTGAGGGGGTAAAATCGCTCTATATTAGCTTCTAATAGGGCGATAAGTTGCTGAAAATACTTATTTTATTGCTTTGGAATTAAAATTTTACATAAGTTAATATGAGAAACAAGAGAAAAGGTAGTTTTTATTTAAAAAAACGCATAAAACATAAAAAAAATAAAGAAATTCTTATTTTTATTTAAAAAAGTACCTAAATTTGCTTTATCACTTGCTGAAACTAATATTTTAATCATCTTTTCAGCAAGGAATAGTGTATTTTAAATTAATAAACTATGATTATTGGTAGAGCAAAAGAACGTGAAGTGCTATTGAATGCACTGCAATCCTACGAAGCTGAAATGGTGGCGGTGATTGGTCGTAGGCGTGTGGGTAAAACTTTTTTAGTCAGAGAAACCTATGCCGAGCGCATTGATTTGGAAATTACAGGCATTCAAAATGCAACGATGAAAGAGCAAATTCAAAATTTTATTTTGACGCTCAAAAAAACGTTTGAATGGTATGATTTTCCAAAAACTCCCAAGAACTGGTTAGAGGCTTTTTATCTATTGTCTCAGTGTTTGGACAGTTATCAAAAAGAAGATAAAAAAATTGTTTTTTTGGATGAATTACCTTGGTTTTCTACTCATAAATCAGGTTTTATTACGGCATTAGGCTGGTTTTGGAATAGTTGGGCAACCCGAAAAAACAATATTGTTTTAGTTATTTGCGGCTCCGCAGCTTCTTGGATGATACAGAAAATAGTGAATGATAGAGGAGGACTGCATAATCGTATCACCAAGCGTATTTTTCTAATGCCATTCGATTTGCAAGAGACAGAAATGTTTCTTAAAAGTCGTAATATCAATCTTGAACGCTACCATATTATACAACTTTATATGGCATTGGGGGGTATTCCACATTATCTGAAAGAAGTAAAAGCGGGTAAAACAGCCGCTCAAAATATTGAAGCCATTTGCCTACACCCCAGTGGTTTGCTTTTCAAAGAATTTGACCGATTATATCCTGCACTTTTTGAGTTTTCGGAAAACCATATCGCCATTATTCGCGCTTTGGCTTCTGTAAATAAGGGACTAAACCGTCGTGAAATTATAGCTTTAACGGGTTTAGAAGATGGCGGTGGTACGTCTCGGTTTATTGAAGAATTGATAATGTCGGGCTTTATTTCTGTTTATAACCCATTTGATGATAAGAAAAAAGAATATCATTATCGTTTGACCGATGAATATTCTCTTTTTTACTTAAAATTTATGGATAATATGGACAGTGTAGGAGAAGATGCTTGGATAAAATTGAGCGAAACGCAAACCTATAAAGTATGGACGGGATACGCCTTTGAAAATATTTGCTTGAAACACGTTGCTCAAATTAAAAAAGCATTGGGTATTTCGGGTGTATATAGTCAAACATCGAACTTCTATAAAAAGGGGACAAAAAATGAAAAAGGTGTTCAAATTGATTTATTAATTGATAGAAATGATAAGGTGATTAACTTATGTGAATTAAAGTTTTATCAAGATGTTTGGACTTTAACAAAAAAAGACCATGATGATATTATGGAAAAAGTCTATCGTTTCAAAGCCCTTACTAAAACGAAAAAGCAAGTTTTTTTTACGGTTGTTTCTACTTTTGGTATCAAACACAATGAACACAGCCTCGGATATGTGCATAATGCTTTCACTCTGGATATTTTGTTTGAGAAATTATAATAAGTTACGAGTAAATAATAAGTTGGTCAAAATGTACCGTCGAATTTATTCGATGAAGGCGTTGATAATCAACGATTTACGCAGCCCATCG
>JAYVKQ010000789.1:0-5140 GCA_043768285.1 Saprospiraceae bacterium
ACTTGCCTTGATTGATGCAGGTCGCTTTTTCTATTTGAAAGATAAGGAAAATAAATTTTTAACCTTGTATGAAAACGGTATTTGATTATGCCTTTTTTGCTCATAATTTGCTATCTTTATGTATTTTTTAAGCAATTAGTGTGTTGATTTGTTGAAAATACATAAAATAATGAAATTAAAATTATATTAAAAAATCATATAAATAATACCGCGTTTAAAGTGTTTTTAAAAATAATAGAAAAAAGATTAGAAAAAATTAAAAGCGCAACACTACATTTGACTCATATCTAAAACGGTAGCTCAATAAGTTGCACCCTCCCACATCGGCAACTTAAAACACTATCGCGCTACTGCACATAACCACACATCTTTCCGCATTTATTGCGTACCGAACCATTTTACTGTTTTATCTCACCTTTAATTTTTTAGCCATTAATCGTTGTCGCGTCGCGCGGCAATCAGATTACCTTTTACCTAAGAAAAACATTTTTTTAACCTAACAAAACTTTTAATTTTATGAACTCGTTTTTTCCTACAAGCCTACAAGCCTACAAGCCTACAAGCCTACAAGCCTACAAGCCTACAAGCCTACAAGCCTACAAGCCTACAAGCCTACAAGCCTAAGTTAATTCTATTTTTTCTACTCTTCTTTGGGCAATATATACTGAACGCCCAAGCCGTAAACAATCAAATCAAAGATGTCGTGATGCCCTCGCCCAATGCAGCCAGTTTGGGTAAATATGGTGATATACCTGTCAGTCTCCACACAGGTGTACCTAATATTGGAATTCCAATCCATACCGTACAAGACGGACCCCTCAGTTTGCCCATTGCTTTGAGCTACCATGCCAGTGGTGTTAAAGTGGGCGAACCGTGTAGTTGGGTGGGGCAAAATTGGAGCCTTCAAGCGGGGGGTATGATTAGTCGGACGGTGCAGGGTAAGGCGGATGAACGGACAGATGGGTATATGACCATTGGGTATTTAATATCTGTAAATAATAACTGCATTACATATGATAATTCAAGCAATTCAAGCGTAAATAGCCTTTTTAGTGCTGAACTGGGTAGCGGTGGTAAAGATAGCGAACCCGATATATTTTCATTTTCAGTGGGCGGATATAGTGGGAAATTCTTTATAGATGCTGATAAAACGAGTGATAATGTCATTAATGGTAAAGTAATACTCATTCCCAAACAAGATATTGATGTTAAATATACGCTTAGTGGTGATGGTAATAATTTTAAGCGATTGAAAAAATTTACTTTAACGCCCCCTGATGGTACAAAATATGAGTTTGGTGATATTGATGATTTCAATTCTGCCATTGAACTTACAAAACCCAAAAATGGACTTTCTGACCAATATGCCAGTGGGTGGTATCTGAAGAAAATTTCAACGCCTGATGGAAAACATGCTATTAAGTTAAATTACAACGAAGAAGTATATCGGTATGGCTATCGCGTATCATCTATGGGTTCATCTTCTAATAATATTGAAATATCAACGTCTGGATTGTACAAGGAAAATATTACTGATATTTATGGTTATAGACTGTCCCAGATATTCACAACAACAGAAACGACTACTTTCGTTGTTGGGTTGCAGGTTGATGATATTAGAAAAGACCTTAGAGAAACTCCAGGAAGCTCTACTGAACAGAAAGCAAAAAGGCTTAAAGCCATACAGATTGATAATGGGGCATATTGTAAGACTTTCGCTTTAACTCAATCCTATTTTGAAGATGTTTCTTCAGCAAGAGCAGGCGGAAGTACACTTAAAGATGCTGATTTTAGATTGCGGTTGGATAATATTCAAGAATTGGTTTGTAATTCAAGTACTCCTTTAACCCAACCTTATACGTTTAGTTATATTGGTAATGCCAATTCATTGCCCAATCGTTTATCGGCTGCTATTGACCATTGGGGTTTTTATAACGCAGCATCCTCTAACCCAGCGACTGGTTTAAATATACCCGCCACGAGGCTTCAATATACCAATACTGGGAGTTTTCAAATAGATGAGATGCGTGGTTTTTCAGATAGAGAAACCAATGAAGTGGCAATGAAATTGGGGACGCTCCAACAAATAAAGTATTCAACTGGTGGTACAACTACGTTTGATTATGAAGCAAATACTTTTTGGGAAGATAGCCTAAAAAAAGGTGTTCCAATAGGCTCGTTTGGATTTAATTGGCCTCATGGGCATTTTTCAGTAAGTGATAAAGTTAAAACTATTACATTAATAAAGCAATTTAACCTAATAAATGATGTATTCTTTGCTTGGGATTATAAAAAAGCAACAAATCAATGCACAAGTGGGTGTGGCTCAGTTGACCTTGTAAACAATCCATCAACTGTATTATTTGAAGTATATGATGTTAATGCAGATCCTACTAATCCTGCTCATCAACCAATTTATTCTAAAAGCGTGTCTAATACTGTTGATGATACAAAAGTGACCCGTATTCATGATAAATTGAAAAGAATATTTCCTGATTTACAAAGCAATGTTAACTATAAATTTGTCTTGAAGATGGCTAATGCGGCTTCGCAAGTAGAATTTAAAGAAGAAATATTACAAATACCGTTTAGTAGAAAAGTCGGTGGTTTAAGAATAAAGACTATCACAAACTATGACGGTATCAACGCCACTAATAACGTTGTCAAAAATTATGCTTACAACAAATGGGGCGGCAATGTCTCCAGTGGCAAATTATACGCTAAACCCGTTTATGGCTACGTGTTTGATAATGTTATTGGAAATTGTAATGCCCCTGCTGTTCCTTCACAATTTAAAAATCATTATTGGGCTGATAATTCAATTGTACCTTTATCTTCTTTTGAAGGATACCATATAGGTTATGAACAAGTGACAGAAACGGTCAATGGTCTTGCAACGCAATATGTGTATAAAAACGAAGATGTTCAATATTTTAATGGCTTTCCCCGCATACCAGAGCAACCACGCATTGCTTCAGGTGGATTATTAAATAAGGTCATGGTAAATAGTAGCAATCAACCTGTTTACGATGAAACCAATACACCTGTAAATGATGTGTATGAAAATGGACAAGGTCTTTGTATTAAATACAATTCATTTACATTTGGTGGTAACTCTAATCCTAATAATGTTACTGACCCAATTTTTAATACAACTTATTTTCCAGAATTTGCAGGATGGGGATTTTACTCACTTTTAGGAACAAATTTAAATGAATCAACATTATATAACACTGGGAGTTATACACCAGCACCTACAACGACCGTTTCCTTCTGGAAAGACTACAAAATCCGCACCCGAGCCTACCGCCTCGCCTCAACAAAAGTTATCCAAGACGGTATAGAAAGCCTATCAAGTTATACATATGATACCCAAAACCGCTTCCTCGCCCCCACAGAAGTAACAACGACTAATAGCGATGGTAAAAGCTATACATCTAAGACATTTTATGCGCACAATATGCCTTCTGACCACCCCAATTTTGCTATCAAAGCAGAGTTTGTGAACCGAAATATGGTGGCAATACCCTTGCAAGAAGAATCCTATACAGGTACGATAAAAACGGGTGGCGCACGTTTAGAGTATAAGTTTTTTACGGCTGGTACGAATGAGTTTTATCCTTTTAAAACCTATTCAATCAATAAAGATGGGTCTTTAAAGCTAAATGTAACCGTCAATAGCTACGACAAAGGCTTACCTGCGTCAATGACCAAATTGGCGTTTACCGCCAATCAAATTTACTATTGGGACAATCTCAAACGCCTAACCAGTAAAAATATGGTAGCAACAGGTATTATACTCAAAGACAGTATTAGCTATTATGGTAATTCAAACGTTCCAAAAGAGATAATGGATGTTAATGGGTTGCGCAAAAAATTTACCTACGATAGTTTATGGCGTTTACAAAAAGTAGATGATAGATATACTGGCACAGTTGATGCCCCCCAAGACATACAAGCCACCATCAATTACAGCTATTTCTACAAAAATCCAACTGACCCCAATAGCTTTAACTACGTCGGCACAAGCACCACCGCCAAAGGCGTACCCACCCCCCTCAGTACAAAACAGTACATGGACGGCTTGGGTCGCCCCATGGAAGTAGAAAAAATAAACTATACGCCAAGCGGTGCGCAGCAAAAAAGCTACGTCAGCTATGACAATCTGGGCAGACAAAACAAAACTTATTTGCCTTTTGAAAGCACCACACTGGGTATGCAAAATCCACCCGCCTACACAAGTTCCTTTGTGCTAACTGAGTTTGAAGCCTCCCCCCTCAGTCGTCCGATAAAACAGACGAATGTGGATAATACGGTGGTGATGACAAGCTACAGTACAAATGCCGCTAACGAAGTGCGCATATTAGCACCCGCGCCCTATGCAACGGGCATGAATGTGACATCTTCGGGCTATTATGCCGCTAATTTTCTCTACAAAACCATTATCACCGATGAAAATGGCAAACAAACATGTGTATTCAAAGACAAGTTGGGTCGTGCATTATTGACCCGCAAAATGCTCGGTACGCAAAAAGTAGATACCTACAATGTCTATGACGACTATGGACAATTGGTTGCTGTATTGCCCTCAGGTTCTCTTAACGACAATACGGGTGCTGTTACCGAAGACTTGATATTTTGGTATAAATTCGACAACCAAAACCGCCTAAGCCAAAAGAAGATACCGGGTACTGTCGGCGCATATAAATATTACTACGACAACCGCGACCTTTTGACCCTCACGCAAGACCCCAATATGCAGGATGCCAATTATCGCAACTTCGCCGACCAGCACTTGGCTACCCAATACGATGCCATCGGGCGCGTGGTGCGGACGGGCTTTGTGGTAGCTGCCGACCCTGTTGCTTTTGCTGCCAGTGGCTTCACAATACCCGATGGATCTAATAAACTGACCGAAAATATCTATTATCCCAACAAATCGTGGATAAAACACCACGGGGCTAAGTTTATGGAAACCCACGGACCCAGTAATACCAATTTCATTTGGTCGTATGAAGAACGGCGTGATGAACTCAACTATATGGGCAATCCTATATGGACAGGCAAACAGCATTTGATTACGGGACCTTTGAAAAATGCACCTATTGTGGATGCCGATGTGTGGGGCGTGGATTGGGCA
>JAYVKQ010000790.1:0-5423 GCA_043768285.1 Saprospiraceae bacterium
TTTGTCTGTAGTTGCATAGAAGTGGTATTTTTACAACTATACGACTTTTTACACTCTTAGAGGTTCCCTTTTGTTAATCGGAAAATGAAACTTCCCAAATTTTTTATAAAAAGAAAATCAAAAACAGCCCCCCGTCTTGCCAAGCATGAAAAAACTTATCTTAGGTTTCTTAAAGTGCCAAAGTAGAACTAAGTAGTTCAACATAAATAATCGACATAAACTTTGACAAAGTTCCAACTTTGTCAAAGTTGTAGCCATTGGTAATTAAATAGTTATCATCATTTTAAAAATGTCGATTATTTCAATTATACTACTTGTAAGGTATTTTATAGCAATAATTAGTGAAAATTAGTGGCAGACCGCTACGTTAAATCATTTTTATGAATAATAAAATTTTCAATAATCAAGTAGCCATCATCACAGGCGCAGGTATCGGTATCGGTTTTGAGGTGGCTCGGCAATTGGCTTTGCAAGGCACACAAGTCGTTTTGAATGATATTGATGAAAATGTAGCCACTACTGCCAGTCAAAAAATAAGGGAACAGGGCGGTATATGCGAAGCCTTTGGTGGCGATATTTCGGAGATGAATATTATTGATAGTATTGTACATTTTACAGTCAAAACATATGGCAAATTGGATATTTTGATTGCCAATGCGGGTATTACCACCTATGGCAATTTTCTGGATTATGCACCCCAATCCATGCAAAAGCTCTTAAAAATCAACCTTTTCGGCACTTTTTTTTTGACGCAAGCGGCTGTAAAACAAATGGTAAAACAAGGTCACGGTGGCAGCGTTTTATTGACATCTTCGGTAACAGGTCATGCGGCGCACCCCGATTTGGCAGCATATGGCATGACGAAGGCAGGCATTGACCAATTAGCCAAGAATTTGGTGATTGATTTAGCACCGCACCATATCAATATCAACACGATTGTGCCAGGGGCAACACTGACAGAACGCACAATGGAAGATACCAATTTTGATAAATTATGGTCAAAAATAACGCCTTCGGGCAGACCTGCTTCCACTGCTGATATTGCCAACGCAGCCCTATTTTTAGTATCGCCTTTTTCAAGACAAATTATGGGGCAAAATTTGGTGATTGATGGTGGGTGGACTTCGGTGGGTATTCCACCTTATTGAAGTAAAATAAGCCTAAAATCTAATGTTCATAGATAAAATGGATTGATTTTGCTTACAATTTATTCGTTTTTACTTACTTTTTCAGAATCAACTGTCCTAATTTTGGCTTGAATAAAATAAAGGAAGGAAGGATAACCCCCCCTCAGTATTTTGATGCTGAAAAGCATAAATTAAGCTGCCAATTGTTTTACTTCATTTGCGTTTGCTTTAAGGAGTTGTTCACTAAACAACTCTTGTAAAAACGCTTTGAGTTGCTGCATTTGGCTTTCAGTGGCTTCAAAAGTATAGGTAGCCAACAACTCCGCTTGAAGAGGTGTAAGCGGTGGTTTTTTGGTTTTTTTAGCCAGTTTTTTAAAATGGGGTAGAGCATATTTTTTAAAATGTTCTGTTGCCATTTCAACCTTTTTGGGAAAAAGTACAACATCGGTATAAGCGTCTAAAGCAGGGTCATAAGTAGGTTCAATAGGTGTAAATTTTTCAGTCATTGATATACTATTCATCATTAAATTATTTTACGAGTGATAAGAAAAGATTCGTATGTTTTATTTTTTTCAAAACTAAAAATTCCATTTTGGGTAACGCCTTTAATGTCAAATATTTCTGACAACGCATCAAAATATTTAGCTATTACCATTCGATATAATCGTGTTCTTGCGTCTGTACTTCCTGTAACATAAATCATAGCTTTCGGATGATGCTCTGAAAATTTATAGACCGAATTTACAACCGTAGCTAATATTTTATCTCTATCTTGATTATCAGATATTGTTAAATCATCTAAATCTTTTGAACCTTCAACACTGTCACCAAAAGCAAGATTATATACGTTTCTAATACCTTTGATTTTCAGTTTTGAATAATGGATACGCTTTAAAATTTTATCTTTTGGATCTTCACTCGTGAAGGTAAAAACTGTTTGAGTTTTGTTCGCTCTTGTTTGATATTTATCTAAACTCATAGTCGGTTGTTTGAGATAATTGATTGATATTACAAAAATACTCTAATCTTTTAATTTTAAAAATGAAAAAACTCTTATTTGCCCTTTTATGCTTGAAATCCCTGTCAATTTGGGCTCAAAACGATAGGTCTGTTGTGAAAATATTTCCGCAAGGCACTACAATACAAGAGAATATTCCTTACAACAATGACACTTTAAAAAAGCATTTATTGGATATTTACCTACCGCCCAATGCAAAAGGCGCAGTGCCTTTGGTGATTTGGGTACACGGCGGTGGCTGGTTAGTCAATGACAAATACAGTGATTTGGGCTATATGAAAAGCACGGTTACGGAAATTATCAATAGCGGTTTTGCCCTTGCTTCCATTGACTACCGTCACAGCACCCAAGCCGTTTTTCCTGCCCAAATCCAAGATTGTAATAAAGCCATTGCTTTTTTATATGATAATGCCGCTACATATGGTTTAGATAAAAAACGTTTTGCCTTGATGGGCTTTTCCGCAGGTGGACATTTAGCATCATTAGTTGGGTTATCTAAAAACCATGATATGCCTAATTTTTTAATGCCAAATGGTAAAAAAGCTTTCAATATCAAAGCGGTTGTTGATTTTTATGGTCCCGCAGAGTTGATACTATTTCCAAAAGCCGATGACCCAAAATCGCCCGAAGGTATTTTAATTGGTGCAGCCCCAATTGCTCGACCCGATTTGTCAAAAGCGGCAAGCCCTGTGACTTATGTAGATAAAAATGACCCACCTTTCCTTATCATTCACGGTGAAAAAGACGACCTTGTTTCGCCCCGACATTCGCAGTTATTGAGTGCTTGGCTCACATCGGTAGGCGTTCAAAATGAATTGATTATTGTCAAAGATGCGCCACATTTTGGGGTGCAGTTTGATGTGGAGATGGTTAGAAGTAAGGTCTTGGCTTTTTTGAAATTACATTTGAAGTGAAAATGTCTAATTTTTATTGAAAATACTGAGGGGGGTAAAACACATTCACTTTTGTTAAAATTTATCAATATGAAACCAATAATCGGACTTGTTCTAATCATATTTATAGCCATTTCATGCAACACGCACGAAAAGCAAACAACACTTCCAATCATCGGCACGTGGGAATTGATTTCAGCTACCAGAACTGAAAAAGACAGCACTTTTTCAACTTTTAATACAAAAGTTAAAATGATAAAAATCATCAACCCCACGCATTTTGCCTTTTTAAGCCATGATTTGAAGGGTGGTAAAGATAGCACGACAGCCGCTTATACCGCAGGTGGCGGGGCATATACTTTGAAAGACAGTGTTTATACCGAGCATTTGGAATATTTTATAGACCGACAATGGGAAAATAACACATTTGAATTTGTGGTGAAAATTGAAAAAGATACCTTGATTCAAACAGGTAGTGAAAAAATTGAAAAATTGGGCATTAATCATATTATCGTTGAAAAATATAAGAAAATAGGTTTATAAAATTAATATAATGAAAAATCAAACAAAATACCTTGTCTTTTTACTGTTTTTAATAGCGGTAAATGCAAATGCACAATCTCCTCTTTTACAAAACTTCCAAACACCACCCAACGCTGCCCAACCTCGTGTTTGGTGGCATTGGATGAACGGCAATATCACCAAAGCAGGTATCCAAAAGGACTTGGAATGGATGAAACGCACGGGCATTGGCGGTTTTCAAAATTTTGATGCCAACCTTTTCACCCCCGTTGTTGTGCCTAAAAAACTGGTCTTTATGACCCCCGAATGGAAAGATGCTTTCAAATTCACCACCGAATTGGCGGATAAAATGGGGCTTGAAATGGCAATCGCTGGCTCGCCCGGGTGGAGTGTAACAGGCGGTACTTGGGTAGAACCCAAAGACGCTATGAAAAAATATGTCTGGACGGAAACACGCCTAAAAGGGGGTGAAAAATTCTCGGGTAAACTCCCGCAGCCTTCCGATGCAACAGGAAAGTTTCAAAATGTAGAAGTCAGTAAAGCAGGTTTTTTGAGTGGTTTTATAGGCGATATACCGCATTTTTATCAAGATGCGCTTGTAATTGCCTATCGTTTGCCCATAAATGATGTGGTTTTTACAGATTTAAAACCCAAAATCAGTTCAAGCGGAGGTAGTTTTAATGTGAAAGATTTGACCGATGGCAATTTGAGCAACCCCGTTTTTTTACCGCCGATGAAAGTGGATGAAGATATGTGGATTCAATACGAATTTGAAACACCTCAAACTTTTAAAGCTTTTTCAATAGCGGGTGCAATACAAACGGCGATGCAAGATTTTGATGGTGGTCCTCTCAATCGCTCGTTGAAAGTCAGTGATGATGGGGTCATTTTTAAAGAAATTACCCAACTTACGGGCAGTATTATTCCTCTGAATACCGTCAGTATCCCGCCTACAACGGCTAAATATTGGCGCATCGCTTATAAAACCTTGCCCCCTCCCATCAATATTTTTGCAGCGATGTCAGGCGGTAATCCAATGGGTGAAAAATCTGATGGCGTAAATGTTGCCGAGTTTGTTCTTCACAGTACAGACCGCATTGACCAAATCGAAGACAAAGCGGGTTTTACACCGTGGAAAGAAAACAATAAAAGTTTTATTTCACAAGGCGAAGATGCCATAAATACTGAGGGGGTCATTGATTTGACTCTAAAAATGAAAAATGATGGTAGTTTTGATTGGACTGTTCCCGAAGGGAATTGGGCTGTTATTCGTTTTGGATATTCATTGACAGGTCGCCAAAATCACCCCGCCTCGCCCGAAGCAACGGGTTTGGAAGTGGATAAACTGGATAAAGAAGCCGTCAAAAAATACATCAACACATATCTTGATTTGTATAAAGATGCCACAGGCGGCATGATGGGTGAAAAGGGTTTAACGCACATGGTATTAGACAGCTACGAAGCGGGTCACATGACGTGGACAAAGAGTTTTCCAGAAGAATTTCAGAAAAGGCGAGGTTATGATATTAAAACGTGGATACCCGTTTTAACAGGCAGAGTGATAAAAAGCACAGAAGCAAGTGAAAAATTCCTTTGGGATTTTAGAAAAACCATTGGTGAATTAATCGCTGAAAGTCACTACGATGTCATTGGCGAAGAACTGCACAAACGAGGCATGAAACGCTACACCGAAAGCCACGAAGACAAGCGCATTTATTTAGCCGATGGTATGGATGTGAAACGCAATGCCGATATTCCCATGTCTGCCATGTGGACGCCGGGTAGTTTGGCAGGTGGCGGTGACGAGGAAATTCGCAGCGAAGCCGATATTCGAGAATCTGCTTCGGTAGCGCATATTTATGG
>JAYVKQ010000791.1:0-7945 GCA_043768285.1 Saprospiraceae bacterium
TCAAAGCATTGAAATATGGAAAACGCTTTTCCGCCTTTGTTGAAAATTATTTATTTCATAATTATTTATTTTTTGACACACTTTTCTGAACATTCCCAATGTAAGGCATTGGTGAACCACTTTTCACATATTTTTCTAGTTTAAAACCATTATTTCCTACAATATTATAATTAATTATGCTAGTATCTGCAATTTCATATCCCAATACTTGTTGTCTTGCAGTACTTGAGCAAACCGTAACCTTATTCTTATATTGTACATAACTATTTGCACATTTGTCACAATCAACTACGACATTACCTATATTTTCTACTGCTTCACTTGCTGTTACTATATCTTTAGCATATTCATTATTGATTTTATCCACTTTTTCTTTTATAATTTCACCACTTACACAATCCCATAACCCATCTTGAATTTGTTTTCCCATATTTTTGAATCCTGTATCATTACCAGCTTCATCTTCTGCTATTATATGGTTAGTGACAGAACACCATGCTTGACCCAAACAAGCGAATCTATCTACAAAAGGGATAAAGCTCCCAAAATCAATGTAACATTGAGAACAATAAGAACAATTTTGCAAATTTGAAGGGTTCAAGTCCACAATTTTATGTTTATTTTCTTCTTTAAATGCTATATACTCCTCGCCTGGGCTACCTCCAGTTACTTTAAACCTAAATTGCAAAGCCTTTTGTAATGGATTTAATTTTGGAATTATAAGACGCAATGCATAATTCTTTTTATGTTCTATCTTGTCTTCTGACACTATAAAATCAGTAGTAAGTTTGTTTAATTCTTCAATTTGGTTTTTTGTGAGTGTGTTACTACTAAATCTTGGAAAATCTTCAATTCTCGTTATTGAAGAAACTTTTATATTACTAAACTCATTTAATGCTTGAACAAGAATACCTTTATTGTAGGCATATATTGGAACATTACTTTTATTACTAATAGTTAGAGTAAATACACCACATCTTAACTCCCCACCAAATAATGCGGCAAAAGGAGGCTCATCATTAATTAATTTTTGAACTTCAAAAGCTTTATTTAAAGTACGCTTAATACCATCCGAAAAATTTAAAACTTCCAAATTATAGTGCCCCAATTTGGAGGTTTCAGGAATATCCCATTTGACTATTATTTCATTATCAGTTATTTTTTTTATTATACCATTAATAACTTTACTATTATCATCTCTTGATACCAATTGTACTATTTGATTCTGTTGAAACCCTTTGCCTTTAATAGCTGTCGTCAAACTTATCCCATCCCCTTTCCCACAAATACTTGGGTAAATAGACTCAACAGTCCTTTTTTCAAGAGGAACGTAGTACAAATTGTTCACTTCCACATCACTAAGTGCTCTATCATAAAACCGAACATCCTGTAATAAACCTTTAAAAAAATCATTATTATTTTCACGTTTACCTATTGCTACAACATCTTTAGGGTTATAGGCTAAATCTATAAGATTACTCATTTTTATATTGCCTATGGGCTTACCATCAAAATAAAGTATTAGATTGAAACCATCAAAAGTTAGAGCAGCATGATTAAATAGAAATGGATGCATTTTAACAGCTTTATTGACCCTAATTCTTCCTCCTGAAACTAAAACACTACCCTCTATTTCTATTTGATTGGCTATGGTTCCTTTCTTAACTTTTAACTCGTAACCACCATAGCCCCAATCTATTAAAGTACCAGTTCCATCTTTAAATTGCGCACTAAGCGTAAATTTTTTTGGCGAAAAAAGCGTATATTTGGACGCATCTGTAATATTTGCTAATATTATGGCACTTGAACTACCGTTAAACTTAGCCGCTTTTAAGCCATTAATACCGACTACATAATCATCATTTCCAATATTCTTTGGTTCTCCATCAAGCTTATTGGGTCCAACATCTTTTGTATCGCCGTTAAGTGGATAATGAGCAATTAACCCTTTGTTTATATCGTCAATAGGCTTGCCATACAATTTTTCAATTTCACTTTGCGAAATGGCTCTATCATAAATCCGAATATCATCAATATCCCCATCAAAATTTTCAGGTTGAATAGCGTTAAATCTACCTATTTGTAGAAATGAAGTGGAAGCAACAGGGGTATTGACTAAATTTATTACGTCTCCTAATATACCATCTACATACATACTCATTTTTTTATTCGTCTGATCAATGATGCCAATTAAATAATGCCATTCCCCATCCGTGACATCTTTATCGTTATAAGCCACAACAGCACCTCCTCCTTCTGCTTTGTCAAAGTAAATACAGGCTTTTTTAGGTCTAACACTATTCACATTTAAGCTAAATTGTTGGTCGCCAACGGGTCTTGGCAAAACAACTATGCGCCCCAACGCTGAACTTTTTGTTGTTTTAATCCAAGCCGAAATAGTATGGTTTTGAGTAGTAAATGGCGTATTATGTGGCACTTCCATAAAATTACTTGTCCCATTAAAACGATAAGCTGAATTGGGTTTACCGAAACGGTCAGTTGTTAAAGTGGCTGTATTCGTTTGAACATGATAATTATTCCCACTTTCATCTTGGGCATTACCATTGAAAGGATAATGAGCCACAAGCCCTTTTTCTAAATTCTGCCCATAAAGCTCCTTCACCTCCCCCTCAGTTATCGCCCTATCATAAATCCGCACCTCATCAATCAAGCCTTTAAAAAATCTTCCAGCAGTGCCATCTTGACCGAGCATTACCGCATCATTTAAGCCATAATAAATATTACCTGTGGCAGGTATTACCTCCTGCGGTACACCATCTAAATAAAATATCATAGCAGTACCATCATAAGTGATGACTATATGTCGCCAAGCGTCAAATTTATTAGCAACGCTTTTGCCAATCCCTGCTGTACCAACATAAAAGCTACCGCCTAATCCAGTGCTATTAACAGCTATTTCATAACCAAAAGTACGATTCCTCAATATAAAACCCGCAGTAGTAGAGACATCGTTTTGTCCATATTTTGCCCATAAACTTATAGATATTTTTGAAGGCGATAATTTTTGATATGCGCCACTTACATTAGATAATTTAATACTGCTACTACCATTAAACCGTGCTGCTTTGCCTTGTTGACCCGTTTCGTATGTAATCGTTCCTTGTTTTGCACCATCTAATTTATTAGGACTTTTGTCTGTTTCGTCACCATCAAGCGGATAATAAGCGATAAGACCATTATTGATGTCAACAGGTAACCATTTCTTAGAAAGGTAATCTTCAACAGTTTTTCTATTAGCATCATCCAAAACCGTATTGTAAACAAGTATTTCACCTATATCACCATCAAGGCCAATAGCTTTATTGATATTACCATCTCCTCTTGCACCAATGAACACGGGATTATTTCCAAATGAATTAGTATTATTCACATTAGAGGGGTTTGTTTGAGGTACAAAGACTTTGTTTATTCTGATAGCTACTTCTTGTGAAGTAAGGTTTTTATCAAGAGTTGCATTAACCAATTTATAAATTCCGTTTAATGGCTGAGATTGTGTATATGCCTCGGCTAATCCTGTGTTTCCTACGTGCAAAGCTCTTGTAACATCATAGGGTACTGCTGGATTAGCGTCATCATTATCTGAAACAACCCATCCAGTTTGATTGGTGTTTATATCTTTTGAACTTTCAATAATAATAGATGCAGTACCATTAGTATTATTATTTATTTTATAAACAATAAATACATCTACTTTTTGAGTGGCAGATTGGTCGAGGGCTGCAATATCTAAACGATTAAAATTTGTACTATTCGGGCTATAAAATCGAATAATAGGAAGCCCATTCAATTGATTTGTGACGAAAGTCGGTTGCAATGCTGCGTTGCTTTGTACAGCATTATTATTATTGTTACTTTGATCGTTCCATTGGCTTACTTTTCCATTTATAGTAGTAATACCACCATCTGCTTTAAGCCATAGTTTTAAATTAGCTGTTGGAATATCGTCTCTTGTTCCCACCCAATTAGAAGCGTTACCTGTGAGCGCAAAGTTTTTCAAAGTGCCATTTTGGTCGCCCCCTGCAAGGTCTTTTAGTATTGTTTTCCCCACATTATTACCATTGGGTACACCTTCTTCAAAATTATAATAAGCCAATAGCCCCCCCTCAGTACCTGTTATGGTTTTAAAGCTATTAGCAGCTATTTCAGTTGCTGAAAGCGCACGATTCCAAACACGGACTTCGTCTAAAATGCCGTCATAAGAAGGTGGATTTGCACCGCAAGAAGTACCAACAGGTCTTTCAAGTGTACCCAAACAAAATTTATCTGTATTATTTGTATTTTGTATCGTATTGGTAGAGGTAGAAGCGACTTCATTCCCATTCACATATAGTTTAATTGTACTGCCTTGCCTCACTCCTACAACATGATACCATGTGTTTGCTAAAAGATTTGTTGTTGTGGCATTAAAATTATTTACATAAAAACCAAGGGTGTTCGTGCCATTTCGATTGTGTAAAAATAGACTATATCCCGCATGTTGAGGTGTTGAACAAATGGAACCTCCTTTTATCAAAAGTAATCTTAAATTATCCCCAGCACCAACTTGAAAACTTTTAGTTTTGAACCACGCCTCAACTGTAAAATCATTTGTCCCCAAATTCAGTACATTGCCCATCTCGACTAAATCATCGTTGCCGTCAAAGTTTAAGGCTGCGGTATTATTTTGTGCTGATAAGTGTGTGATAAAAAGAGTAATAGCTATAAATAAAAAGTCTTTCGCCTTATTTAGGGATAGAACATAACAAGATGTAATTATTTTTTTCATCGTTTTGGATTTAAAAGTTAAAAATAAGATTCAAAACAAAGGGTAAGCACCCAAATTAGAAAAGAATTGATTAGAAACTAATCAAGGCGAAAATGAGATTGTGCCATTATTCATCGTGTGTTTTCGTTTTAGAGTGTGATTAAAATTGTTTTATCAATCAAAGATAAATTATACATTCAGATAATAAAATATATTGCCCACAATTAACACTTAATTCACTAAATTTTGATATACATACTGAGGGGGTACTGCATTGCAGCACCCCCTCAGTATGTATATCAAAATTTAGTGAATTTTAGCCTTTCGCCCGTTTCGGAAAATTAAAAAACATGGACGTGAGAACAGGAAAGAAAAACATACCCGCCGTGATGAGCGAAAATATCATATCCGTGCGTTCGCTTTCTAATATATGCGTAAACGTCATATTTTTGGTAGTTTCAAAATGACCCAATGCACTAAGGCATAATTTAAAACCCAATAAGCCAATCACGTAAAAGGCTATTTTATCTAAAAATGGATACTTTTCCATAAGATTGACGAAGCCTTGTGCCACAAAACGCATGGTTAATATGCCAATAAATACGCCAATCCAGATTAAAGCAATGTTTTTGGACATGGCTGCTGCGGCAAAAACATTATCAATAGAAAACGCCATATCCATAATCTCTACCGCCACTACCGTTGCCCAAAATTGACCTATCATGCCGCTTGTAAGTTTGTAATACCATTTTTCATCTTTATTTAGGGTATCATCTGTTTCGGTTTTGGTTGCTTTTGATTTAAAAAAATCGTAGGTCAAATACAAGAGATATAAGCCACCGAGCACTTTTAAATACCAAAATTGTATCAAAAAAGCGGCAAAAACCAAAGCTAAACCGCGAAAAACGTAAGCCCCGATAATGCCATATTTTAAAGCACGTCCGCGTTGGTGTTCTGGCAAATCCATGACCATAGTGGCTAATACGGCTGCATTATCCACAGATAAAAGGCTTTCTAAAATAATAAGACTGAAAATAACACTCCCCGCTGCTTCTGGATTATTGAATATCCAAGCAAAATCTTGCGGGACTGTTGAAAAATAATCAATGATTGATTGCATATACTAAAATTATCGCTTTGGATACTTTATGGTTAGAAAATGGAAAAGCAAAGTGTTCTGATGTAGTGTCGAATTTATTAGAACAGCGCAAAGGTGTCGAATAAATTTGACAATACATTATCTCTGCCTTCTTACTATTTTGTATAATTCTCAAAAATCAACGTCTGAATAACAATACGAGCTAAGTTAAAGTTCAACTTTTTGTATCCCTTCTTTCAAAATGATTTTTTTATCGCGCCAGACGAATATCCCCCTCAGTCCTTTGGGCAAATGGATAGTACCCGATACGCCTATTGCGCCTTTTTTATCTAAATGCATTTCAATCATACCCATTGGGTGCGGCATTTTGCCATCAATAGTGGTTAATGCGCCCATTGCGGGTTGTATCAGCACTTCTTTAAACCCTGCCTTTAACGGCATAATACCACATATAGTTGCCAAAAAATCGTAGTTGGGGCTGGCACTCCAAGCGTGACAATCGGAGCGCGTTGGCTCTTGTTTTTCGGCAAAAGTCGTCAAGCCAATAGCGAGCATATCGCGCCATGGGTTCAGTTGCCCATAATATTGTTCACTCAAACCCGCTTTTTTCAACGCTTGTGTCAAGTAAAAACGATAGTAAAAAGAGGCTTGAATGAGTGATGTATCGCGCATAATATTTTGCAAAATCATTTTTTCATTCGTCTTTGGAAAAACACCTGCCAATATACCCATGATTTGGGCGTGTTGGCTATACTCTTTCTTCAACGGCGAATCTGCCAATATACCTTTTTTAGCATCAAAACAATTTTTATACGTGCCATCTGACAGCTTTTTTATCAATTCTTGATAGCGGGTTACGGTATTAGGTTTGCCATAGTGCGCCAATACTTTTGATGCCAATTGTAGGGTATAGATATATTGCAAAGTCAAAGTAGCTGAGTTGCCAATAGTTGCGCCTTCGGGACAACCGCCAATGCTATATGTTTCATTCCAATTCCATTGGTCAGTCCAATCCACAAAATTCCACCACGGCATACCGCTGAGCATACTTTTTTGCGCGTCAATATGGTCTTCATACCATAATAAAACCCTTTCAACGGCGGGTAAAAATTGTTTTACAAAGGCTTCATCGGGGTTGTGCTGCCAATAATCATACACCATGCAGACCCAATAAAGCGAAAAAGGTGGTATCATTTGCTTTGCATTGCTCGGATAACGGCTTTGGGTCAAGCCTTCGGGTGTCATAGAGTTGTGAATATCGGTAATGGCTTTGCGCACCAAACGGTCATCGCCCGATACGTAGAGCGAAATTAAGGCTTGGATGCGGGTATCGCCTACATATTGCAATTGCTCATAATAGGGGCAATCAAAATAAGTCTCTCCTGCACACAGTCGTGCCGTGCGCCAACCGACGTTCCATATATCTTTTAGACTTGGGTCATTACTCGAAAACGAAGCTTTTTCAACAAGCGGGTAAGTTGAAGAATAATTATATATATCGTTGATAGTCAATGACTTATTTTTTGTTTTTATTTTTAATTCTACATACCTAAATGTGCGTAACCAAAGGGTTGTGTATGTGCGATTGTCTGCACCATCGGGTAGAAACAAATCGGTGTACCCCCTCAGTATTTTGCCTTCTATATCGTTGCGGTTGCCTTTGCTGCTGCTTTTATCCACTAAGGCTTCGGCATATTCCAACTCAATACTCGCGCCTTTGCCCCCACTCGTTTTGATAACAGGGTAGCCAACTGTCAGATAAGATTGGTCGAGTAATATAGTAACTTCCGTATTTTCGGGTATAATTAAAGACCTCGCCCCCCTCAGTATTTCAGCGTTTATGAGCAAGTTCGGTTTGCTTTCAGCACGGCGAATAGCGGCAAAACGCTCTTGTTTTTCTTCCATTTGCGGAATAGTGCGCGGTGTGATATGCCAACTTGCACCCGACCCACAACCTTGTGGCATGGGGTGTTCAATTTGCTTGGCGTTGAGCCATTTACTGTCGTCAAAATCCACTTGCTCCCAACCCCACGGATAGCGTGACCCATCCACCGCATCGCCACATCCAACAACGATATAAG
>JAYVKQ010000792.1:0-7563 GCA_043768285.1 Saprospiraceae bacterium
TTTATCCAGCACCGATTTCTGTTTTTTACCCATTGCCTTACGCAATACGTCCGCGTCACCCTTAGAAAAATTAGCCAATTTTTGACTTAACAACATAATTTGCTCTTGATAAACGCAAATTCCGAAGGTTTCTGCCAAATATTCTTCCATCGCAGCCAAGTCATAAACGACTTTTTCTCGCCCATGCTTACGATTAATAAAGTTCGGAATATATTCTATCGGACCCGGGCGATACAGGGCATTCATCGCAATCAGGTCATCAAAACGGTTGGGTTTGAGGTCGCGTAAGTGCTTTTGCATCCCTGGGCTTTCAAACTGGAATGTGCCGTTGGTTTCTCCTTTTTGATATAGTTCGTAGGTCTTTGCATCGTCCAATGGAATGGTATCAATATCAATGGTAATACCATGATTTTGTTTAATCAAAACCAAGGCATCGCGGATAATCGTCAATGTTTTGAGACCCAAAAAGTCCATTTTGATAACACCTGCGTCTTCAATAACCGTCCCTTCATATTGCGTCAATAATAGGTCGGAGTCTTTGGCTATGGCAACAGGGATAATTTCTGTCAAATCTTTGGGTGCAATGATAATACCCGCCGCATGAACACCCGTACCGCGCACTGACCCTTCCAATACTAAGGCTTCTTTCAATACTCTTGAACGAGGGTCATTTGTATTGGCTAATATCTCGCGTAATTGTTTGGCATTGTCAATATCTTCACTCGCCAAACCTTCTTTATCCATCAACGAACCTTCACCATTAATGGCAGCCGTCAATAGGCGATTAAGTTTAATCCCTGGCTTATCAGACACTAATTTTACCAGCGCATTGGCATCATTCAAAGGCAAATCCATGACCCGCGCTACGTCTTTGATGGATACTTTTGCCGCCATTGTGCTGTAAGTAACGATTTGCGCTACTTGCTGTTTGCCATATTTTTCAACCACATAATCAATAACCTTTTGACGACCTTCGTCGTCAAAATCGGTATCAATATCGGGCATGGATTTACGGTCTGGATTTAAGAAACGTTCGAATAGTAGATTGTATTTAATCGGGTCAATATTTGTAATACCGATGCAATACGCTACGGCGGAACCCGCCGCTGACCCACGCCCCGGTCCTACGAATACCCCCAAATCTCTACCCGCTTTGATGAAATCCGCGACAATCAAAAAGTAGCCCGCAAAACCCATTGTCCGTATCGTAAACAATTCAAAATCAAGGCGTTCTTTAATGTCGGGCGTGATGTCTTTATAGCGTTCTTGCGCACCTTTGTAGGTAATATCGTAGAGATAATCGTCTTGGGTATTAAAATTATTGGGTATCACGAAATTGGGCAACATAATATCTTGCTTCAATTTCAAATGCTCTACTTTGCCCACTATTTCGTTTGTATTGTCAATTGCTTCTGGTACATCTTTAAACAACTGCGTCATTTCTGCCGTTGTTTTGAAGTAAAATTCTTCATTTGGGAAGGCAAAACGCGCATTTTTCTTATTTGCATCGTCATCCATGCTCACATCATCCATCTTGGGCGTGGACTGTTTTTCACCCGTATTGATGCACAATAATATATCGTGGGCATTGGCATCTTGCTTATCCACGTAATGCGAATCGTTGGAAGCAATGACTTTTACATTATATTCCTTCGCAAAACGTAATAAAACCTCGTTTACTAAAATTTGCTCCTTCAAATTATGCCGTTGCAACTCGACATAAAAATCTTCTTGAAAAATATTCAGCCACCATTCAAATTCCTTGCGCCCTGCCTCTTCACCATGCCTCAATATCGTCTGTGGCACACTCGCGCCCAAGCAACACGTGGTAGCAATCAAGCCTTTATGATATTGCTTAACCAATTCTTTATCAATACGCGGATATTTGGAATACATCCCCTCGATATAGCCGAGCGAACACATTTTGGTCAAATTGCGATACCCCTCAGTATTTTTAGCTAAAAAAAGCTGATGATAGCGTTTGTCCTTCTTATCTTTTGAGAATGTTTTTTCAAAACGATTTTCTACCAAATAAAACTCGCAGCCCACTATCGGTTTCACGCCCTCAAACTTCGATGCCTCCGCCACAAATTGGAATACGCCGAACATATTGCCGTGGTCAGTGATGGCAATAGCGGGCATCCCGTCCTTTTGGGCTTTCTTGTACATACTATTGATGTTGGCAGCCCCATCAAGTAAGGAATATTGGGTATGGCAGTGTAAATGCGAAAATTTCATGTTCAGTACAGCTTGATTACTTGGCATATGCTGCCATTGAAAAAAATAATGCTAAAAATGTATGCTGCGTGGCGAGTTCCGGAAAGAGTGTGTTCTCTTATTTTGAGGTACAAATTTACGACATTCAATATTAATTGTGAAATGAAGTTTTCCACAATATAAGTATTTGGGATTGTTTGGTGGCTCGGCAGCAAGTGAGAAAACACCACGCCGTTAAAGACTTACTCAAACCCTACTTTTTTCCTTATAAATAGCACACTATGGCGCAACAGGGCTATTTGTGTAAAGTGCAACCCAACGCCGTTCCGTTGCGGGAGGTTTCATACAACGGAACAGCGTTCGGTTGCACTTTTTCAAATGACGTTATATCTTCAAAAATCCCTTCATAAAAGCATCTTTCCTATTCCGAGAAATGGGCAACAGAAAGTCATTTGTCATTTCGATTTGTCCCCCCTCAGTATTTAGGTAGTTTTTGACAAAACGGAGGTTCACCAAATACTGTCGATGAATCCGGAAAAACGTGTCGGGCGAGAGTTCGGCTAATATATCATCAAGGTGGGTTAGCGATTTGATGACCGATACTTTTGAACCATTATCGAGAAAGACTTTGGCATAATTGCCATCGGCTTCGCAATACATAATAGATTGGCTATCAACTAATTGATAACCTTTTGAGTGAGATAAAGCAATGCGGCGGGTGGCGTTTTTATCATCTCCACGATAATGATCTTTCAGTAAATCCAGATGGTCTTTATGGGGTATTGACTTTTCTTCCGCTTTGTGAATAGTAGCGATAAGTTCTTCTTCATCAATGGGTTTTAAAAGATAATCAAAGGCACTGAATTTGAAAGCGCGGACTGCAAATTGGTCATAAGCTGTTGTAAAAACAAGCGTAAAATTGACTGTTTCTAAGGCTTCAAGCATCTGAAAGCCATCCATTTTGGGCATTTCAATGTCTAAAAAAACAATATCAGGGTCGTGTTGCAAAATGGCTTTGATGCCTTGCAGACCGTTGTTGGCGCGTGCCATGACTTGCACATTCGGGCAATGGGTTTTGAGCATTACCTCGATGATATCCACGCAATGGTTTTCGTCATCAATGATAACAGCTTTTAAGGTATTTTGGATAGGTTTGGTCATAATGTTGTAGAGTTATAACATGGAAAATGGACAATTTACGATAATTGGTAGGGTATATTTCCACTACCCCGCTAATCGTAAACGGACATTTGTACCACAAGGCAGCCCGTGTTCGTCAACCAAATCTTGAATTTCGGTATGGGCATTCACTTTATATATTTGATTGATAATATTTAATCTATCCGTAGAAATTTCTATACCGAGCGACTTGCTTTTTGTTGCCGATTTGCTGCGCAAAGCCATTGCTTTTTCGCGCCCAACGCCATCATCAGTAATGTTTATTTCGATAGTATCATCTTCTTTTTGAGTAACAGAAATGGTGACATTACCATGTCCATCTTTGTGCATCAAGCCATGCCATATTGCATTTTCTACATAAGGCTGTATCAACATTGGCGGAATTTTGACCCCCTCAGTATCCACATCGCCTTCGATATTAATCCAATAATGAAAACTATTATTGAAGCGCGTTTGCTCAATTTCGAGATAGAGGGTCAATATATTGAGTTCTTGTTCGAGCGTAATCCATTCGCTTCGGCTATTTTCCAAAACCATGCGCACCAAGCGTGAAAACTTGGTGATATATTGAGAAGCGGCATCATTTTGATTTTTCAGTACCAAGCTTTTTACAGCATTCAAACAATTGAAAATGAAATGTGGATTCATTTGCGAACGCAAAGCGCGGAGTTCGGTCTCTTGCAATTGGCGCATATGGGCTTCGGCTTCGTGTAGTTTTTCGATAGCTTCGCGCTCGCGTTCTACACGATTGCGATAGCGCAGGAACAACCACAACAAAATACCTAAAAGTGTAACGCCAAATAGCGACCCCCTCAGTAGTGCGTTGTTTTTAGCCTGTACTTCTGCTTCTTGTTCTTTTATTTTCAATTGACTTTGATAGAGTGAGAGTTGGGTATTGCGTATTTCGGCGGCTTGTTTTTCGTTGTTGAGTTGGGAAGTTGTGCGCGCTAATTCCGTTTCTTGCAATATTTTGGATTGACGCAACAAATCCAACGTTTTTTCATTTTTCTCGGTCAAAAGTTTTTGATTGATTAAGTCGAGGTTTTTCTGTTTAAGTTTTAACTCTCCAACTAAATTTTCTTGATTTAAGAATTGAATTTCCTTGTCTTTTTTCTCAGTTTCAAATTTGGTTTGCAGTTCTAAAAGCTCCTTTTTTAAGCTGCTATCGAATAGACTATCCTTCAAAGCGGTAAATTTGCGTTGATTGTCTAAGGCTTTAGGCAAATCACCTAATTGGATATAAGAAGTAGTGAGTGCTTCGTAACCATCAGCCAAGCCAATGATAGTATTCGATTTAGTTATGTCATCAATCGCTTTTTGGGCAAAAACAATGGCATTCTTAAAGTCTTTTGTATCATTATAAACACCTGCTATATTAACGTATGTTTGCGCAATTAAGGCATTGGCAGATATTTTTTTATATTGCTCAATAGCTTGATTGTAGTACATTAATGCTTTGTCATATTGTTTAGATTCGTAGGCGATATTACCCAAATTATTGACGATACGCCCCGTATTGCGACCAGCCTCTTTTGCCAATTGATAGGCTTTTTCGTAGTAAACGGTTGCTTTTGTAAAATCTTTTTTCCAGTAATAAATATTCCCAACAGCTGTGGCAGTAATTTCCCAACGCCCTTTTTCACCCACTTGTTCGCAAAGGTCATAAGCTTCTAAGGCATACTTTTCTGCTTGGTCAAGTTGTTTCTGATTGGTCATTATCACCGCCATGCGTTCCAATATCAAAGCTTTTAGAGGGCGATATTGAAACATTTCGTAGGGCGTTAATTGCTGATTATATATATTTAGTGATTGAGAATAAAGTTGAGTGGCTTCTACAAATTGACGTTGCCATTGTTTTACCCGCGCCAACTCTGCAAGACTTTGGGCGTGGCGGTCATACTTGTCCAGACGTTCAAATATTTTTACCGCTTTCGTGAAATAATCCTCCGCTTTTGGGTAATCTCGCTTAGTTTGATATATATCACCTAATCTTAAAAAGGCTTCACCCATACCGATTGCCGACCCCTCAGTATTAGCAAGCTCATAAGCGGCGTTGGCTTTCGTAAGGCTTAATATCTCTTGATTATTGGATAAAGCATTTTCAGCCTCAACCAGTAGCGTCTTTACTTGCTCACTTTGAGCAAGTAGAAATACCCCCCTCAGTATTACAAGCAAAATAAGGCTTATCCGCTTGGTTAAAAATAGTATATTGAATGTTTTCAAAAACATGGAACGGATGTAAAATAGGATGAATGTGAAACATATTAATATTAGTGAGCAATTTACATCTTTTCACTAAACTAAGTAACGATACAGGAATAAATACTGCTCCTACATAATTTTTATCTCTTGAAGGCGTACCCGATATAAAATTACTGAATTCGATATTGCATTGCACACCCCAATTTTATAAAACAGACAGTACATTTTTGATTAATATATTATTAATAGTCCGTTTTGCTATGTAAGCGGTTGTTTTTAAAGGATAAGCGGTATAAAATAAACATACTTTAAAAACAGTAGCCAATTAGACTAATCATTTAAAACCGACCATTCGTCACGCATATCAAGCCATTCATCACGTTTGCCAATATCAATGATGTGACTTTTTAATATATTTGTAGTATCGAAAATAGCAAACTTATAATCATATGAATTTTCAACACACATTTGTTAACCCACATTTTAGTTCTATTACCAGTTATGTGATGTTTTGTTCATAAATAGCAAAATATTTTTGCAAAGCATCAACCTAAAAAACCATCAATGTTAACTTCTTTGTTTGCGTATTTCGTTTGCAAAAACGAAACTTGAGAGAAACAAGGCTGCCTTGAACCCCAAAAAGTTGGGAGGCAGCCTTTTTTTATTTTATTTTTGGCGACAAAAAAAAAGCGTTCTTGATTTGTCATCAAAAACGCTTTTTTTTAACAGACACATTTAGGGTAAGATAATAAATGTACGATGTGCGACTTGTAATGTGATGATTATCAGTATATTATAAAAAATAGAATTGTCGATTATTTATATTTACCTACTTAGTAGTCACAAAGGAGAAAATATTTTTATCTAAACATTTTAAAGCAATTACTCATATCCACCCGCTTGGCAGCCCCTGGGTCGAGGTTAAGTGTCAGCGAAATCTCGTGCGAACCACCCGTTCTACCCGACAATTGACCGCCCACTGTATAATCATAACTATAACCCACTTTAAAGTAATCTTGTTTGAAACCTACCATAAATATGATGGATTCGGGTGTGGTATAAGCATGGCGGTACCAAAACCCAGATACAATAGCACCCATACCCAAATACGCCCCACCAATCACTTGCGCAAACGGACCTTGCTTAACTGCCATAAGCGTTGGAGATATAAAAGTTGCAGGTTTATAACGGGTTGCTTTTTGTAAAATAAACTCATAACCGCCGTGTAATGTCCAACGTACAGGTAAGCCCAAAGTCAAATTGCGCTCTGTACCAAAAAAACTTTCTTCGGGTGTCGTCAAATGTTTAGCGACAAAACCACCGTGAAAACCTGCACCATAGACAACCAACCCCATTGATATATCGAAATTGGTACGCGTGTTAGCCAAAGGGCGTGTTTCGGTAGTCGGGCGTTTAGTGCCATCGAGGAAAGTGGGACCCTCTATAGGGTCGAGTTGGTCTGGAAAAATCAATTTATCCCAATCTAAATTATTTTGAATAAAGCCCCCTTCTATACCAAGACGGGTCGAAATGCCATTTTTTGATTCCACTTTATAGGAATAATGCACGCTGGCGTAGGTTTTTCTCAAAATGCCTTGCCCTGCGTCATCGGTCATCAAACTAATACCAATGCCACTATTTAAGCCACTAAAATGCTGGTCGTAGCTGGCGGCAAAGGTCGAATATGCCGCGCCTGTTCCCGTTTGGCTTGGGTATTGCATCCGATAGTTCAGAGCCACAAATGGAGCCATCGCACTGCCTGCAAAAGCGGGATTGAGTTGCAGCGGTGAGGCATAAAACTGGGTGAACATGGGGTCTTGCGCGTACAAAAGCCCCCCCCTCAGTATCAGAAGCATCAAAAGCGATAACAGTAATCTTTTTGTCATTATGTTTAAATCAGAGGTTATAGAAATGTAAATGGATTGTCCTGTATATAAGGCAAGTTTGCATTTTAAAGCTCAGATG
>JAYVKQ010000793.1:0-4947 GCA_043768285.1 Saprospiraceae bacterium
GTTGTCTCACTCAACGGAACACCGTTCCGTTGCACTTGGGGCATACCCGCCGCTTGGATGCCGATAATCTGATAGGCTTTTATACCGTACTCAAAATCAGCGAAACGTATAGCAATACCATCCATCGTCACACGGTCAAAGGGTGGGAAATCTCTATCTGCATAGAGGTCTTCGGCTAAAATGCGCCCGTTGGCTTGCATTAAAGCGACCCCCTCAGTATTTTGAGATGATATATGTTGAAAAACGATATTTTCAGCTTCTTGAACAGTAATCATATTTTTTTTAACGTGAATTCGGAGATTGATGAAAAATATTGACGTTCCGTAGCTACGCCACAAATAGGATACTTTTATACTATAAATACCTACCGAAATGTCGTGGCTATGCCACTTTTATGCAAAAATTTTATATTTTAAAGTGGCGTAGCCACGACATTTCGGTAGGTATTTGAGTTTACCGTTTCTTCGGAGTAGCGTAGCTACGGCATATCAGTATATTCACTAATCTCCGAACTCACGTTTTCTATTTAAAAAGCCAAATATCAAGTTTAATATGAAGAATAAAAAGAAACTTATTAAAATCTGTTATTTTTGCATCAAGCAATTCCAATTCCAATACTATTTACTCATTACTGAAAAATATATGAACAAACAAACTGCACCAACCCTCATAGATTACTACGACAAAACCCGTTGGGATTATCGCCAAGTCTGGAATGTGCGCAATAATTTTTCTTTACACTTCGGCTATTATGACGAAACAGCCACTAAACATGACGCTGCCGTCTTGAATATGAACCGCCAATTGGCAGATTGGGCAGGTATCAAGGCGGGTGACCATGTGTTGGATGCAGGTTGTGGCGTCGGCGGCTCGTGTATATGGTTGGCGCGCGAGCGTGGGGCAACGGCTGTGGGCATAACCTTAGCTGCCAGTCAAGTACAGGATGCTGAACTAAATGTGGCAAAAACGGGCGTAAAAGGTGTAACTTTCAAGCAAGAAAGCTATCTCAATACATCATTTTCGGACGAAACCTTTGATATTGTGTGGGCAATTGAAGCCCAATGCCACGCGCCCAACAAAGCCGATTTTTATAAAGAAGCCTATCGCGTGTTGAAAAAAGGCGGTACTTTGGTCGTAGCGGACTATATTCGCACCGCGCGTCCTGTTGCGCCCGAAGGAGAAGCCATTATGAAAATTTGGTTTGACAATATCTTTATTCCCGATATTGATACCCAAGCGGAACACCACAGCCACGCCCAAAAAGCGGGTTTTACGACCTTTGAAGTGCGCGATGTGAGCGAAAATGTCAAGATTTCTTTCAAAAACATCTACGAACATTGCACCCGTTGGATAAAATTGGCAAAAGTTCTGAATAAAGTTAATTTGGTATCGGATGTGCGAATTGGCAATGCGGAGGGGACTATTGCGCAGGTGGACGCTATTAGGGGTGGTTATTGGTTTTATGGTTTGTTAAAAGCGGTAAAAAAATGATAAAACACCTCTATCACCTATCACAAGCAACAACAAGATTGACACTCGGCTTTGTCAAGGCATTGTGGTATGTATATAGAAAACGACACAACGATTTGGAACTACCCCCCTCAGTCACGCAGGGCGTGATGACGCGAAACGCGCACATATTTCTAACTGAAAAAGAGGACAAACGCTACAAACATTACCTATTTGGCACGTCCTATTTGAGTTTTATATTCTGCACCTTGCGCGGGTACAACCGCACCGATAATGAACGGTATTTATATGCGAACCTCGCTGCCTTGACCCCCTTTTTTGATGACCTCGCCGATGCCTATCGCCATAAAGATGATACGGGTACAGTGTGGTACAACAATCCTGAAACCTACGGGCAAGTTGCTGATGAGCGTGGTTTATCCTTGCATTTTCTACAAAATATCTATAAAAAGCTACCCCCTCCCTATTTACAGCCATTTAAAGACATCATGCACAAAGTTTTTAATGTAGAAACGGAGGGACGGCAACAGGTGCATCACAATATATCGTTAGAACATATCGGGCATATCACGGCGGATAAAGGCGGCTATTCTGTCCTACTATTTAGGCGATTATTGGCGCATGATTTAGGCGAAAAAGAATATGCTGCCCTCTATCAATTGGGCAATTTGATACAGATATGCGATGATATTTTAGACTTTTGGTTCGATAGACAAGAAGGCATTGCCACCATTCCGCGCTATTTGATGGAGCAAAATCACTTAGTAGAATTATCACAATTCTTTGATAATCAAGTAGATATAACACATAATGCTTTTAAAGAATTACCCTACCCAAAAGGGCGCATCGAAACAGCTTTTAAAATGCTGCATTTTTTAATCAGCATCACGAGACTTGCTCTACAACGATATGAGGAGTTAGAAAAAAAATATGGTACTATTCCTTTTGATACGCGGAAGGAAATGGTTTTGGATATGGAGCAGTGGGGAAATAGGTTTAGGTTGATTAAATATTTATTAAAACGCTGACCCCTCAGTATTTTATATTTTTTCAAATATTTCTCTCGCTTTAAATGAAAACCCGTCCGCGATAACCGAAGCATCGCATATAGTCTCTTCATGACACATCGTTACATCACTGATTGACCGAAACTGATATATCATCTGAATAGGTGGAATTATCCATAAAACCATTGTAACACCAGCATCAAAATACTCTTGTACTTTATAAAAACTATCATAAACAGTATCGGTTTTTGATAAAATTTCGATAGCCAATTGAGGTACAACAGGTGTTTCCATCATTTTTTTACGCTGTTGTAATGTGAAATATGCCATATCTGGCACACGATAATGTTCTTCAATGGTTTTGCTTTTCACTTCTACCGATAAACGCCCCCCCTCAGTATAGGCGGCTGTTTTGTTGAAAATATCTAAAAGGTTATCCGCTATAAATTGTTGCTCGTTTGTAATCATAGTATCTGATTTGAGTAGTTTTCCATTCACCCATTCATATTTGAAGCCATCGCGGGGGTTCCAATGCAGATATTCCTCGCCCGTTTTGGGCAATTTCGATACCTTACGCTGGGGCGTTCTTTTGTAAGGCACGGTTATTTCTGACACCATTGATATCATGTTTCTCCTTTTTTTAGCAAATTTAAGTTAAAATATCATAAAAACAAACCTCGCAATATAATCTATTTACATTTCTTATTTGTTTGTTTAAAAAAACTATATCTTGTCGGTCAGTATTTTTTTTAACCACTTTAAAATTAAAAAGCCATGTCAAAATCTGCCAAATCTGTTTTGTATTTCAGTTATTACCTTTTCTTTGTTGGCTTACAACTCGTTTTTATACCCAATTTTTTCTTAAAAACAGCTCAATTACCTGAAACTTCGGAAGTGTGGATACGGGTAGTGGGCATACTTGCGCTAATATTAGGATTTTACTATCATCAATCTGCCAAAAAAGAATTGATAGAGTTTTGTAAATTGACAGTTGTAGGGCGGTCTCTTTATTTTCTTGGGTCAGCGGGTTTAGTAATTGCCCAATTAGCACCGCCTATCTTTCTTGTTTTTGGTTTAGTAGATGCTTTGGGCGCATTTTGGACTTGGCAATCGTTGAAAAGCGAAGGCAAATAGGCTTTAAATATGGATTTTACTTTGTACTATTTCGTATTCCTCTTTTGTATTTACATTCATTAAAGCCTGTGGATTAGGTGCATCTAACAATGCTACGTCTGAGTTAATCAACACTTTGCGCGGACAGCTAATCCCTTGCGCCAAAAACTGCAATAATATAGGATAACTCTTTGGTTCCCAGATAGTTATCAAAGGCTCTGGAAAACCTTCGGGCGAGACGGGACTTTTAAAAGTAGTTGCTATTTTTGATGGATTTCTATTATCAATCAAGTGTTGCAATGTGGCGTTATCTAATAGTGGCAAATCACACGCCACAACCAACCACGCTACATTGGGGTTTTCTCTAAATGCGGACAGTATCGCACCATAAGGACCTAAATCTGTGAAAGTATCAGTAATTAATTTTACTCCGTTAAAGTTTTCTTGCTGTTCAAAACGACATGAAAGATAAACTTCGGGTTCAATGTTACATCGTACATCGTACATTAAACTTCGTACATATGCCCAATGTGGCTTGCCGTGATAGTCAATTTGCGCTTTATCACGTCCCATACGGGTACTTTTGCCACCTACTAATATGAGCGATTGGATAGGGACGAAAGATGATTGGGTGATTAGGTGATTAGTGATTTCTGTTATATCATTAATTTTATAAATAGGAATATCCCCCCAATTGGGTAAATGATTTTTTAAAAATGGAGGAACACGATTGGACAGTTTTTCGGCAGTCGATAAATCAGCCGTATCCATATTGTCTAAAACAATAAACATATCTACCTGCGTCAATCGGTTGAGTTTTCGACTTAAACTCTCAAATTTACGCTCATCTAAGACCACAATTTGCCGTTTTCCTTCAAAATGATTGCCGTTTATCAAAACGATATCCGCTTCATTGAATTGGCTACGATATTGAAAAGGCGTTAATTTTCCCTGTATATCGAAGCGATTGTAATTGATTTTGTCGGTATATTCAAGGAAAAAGGGTAGGGTATCGGCTTCGTCACCCGCTTTGTGGTCGGCATCAACGTAAGCCGTTTGATAGGGAGGGGGTATGCTTTTCGACAATTCTTTGGCTAATTTTTGAATAACGCCACAGGGCGTACCGAGTATTGCCCACTCGTTGCGTCCGAAATTGCCGTAATTGGGCTTGGCTAATTTGGTATGTTTTTGATGTTGTTCCATCTGATATTTTTTTAGCTGCCACTAATTACACTAATTTTCACTAATTATTATTTAAAAAAAAATTAGTGTAAATTAGTGTAATTAGTGGCTGTACAGCAACATTAATCCCGTTTAAAATCCCGCTTGCCCCCCGTTTTTTCCATCAATTTGACGG
>JAYVKQ010000794.1:0-3261 GCA_043768285.1 Saprospiraceae bacterium
TGCCATCAACGATGCACCCGTTGCAACGGACGATACTAAAGCAACCAATGAAGATACCGCTACTTCGGGTACTGTGGCAAGCAATGATACCGATTTAGACAATATTGCTACTGATTTGACTTATGCCCCAATCGGCGCAACTACTGAGGGGGTATTGGTTTTCAATAATGATGGTACTTATACTTTCACCCCGAATACTAATTTCAATGGTTCGGTTACGGTAACATATAAAGTGTGTGACCCAAGCGGCTTGTGCGATACCGCTATTTTGACTATCACAGTAGGTGCTATCAACGATGCCCCTGTGGCTACCAATTCAACTGTAACGACTAATGAAGATGAGCCGACAATGGGCGATTTGAAGCCTTCTGTTTCTGACCCCGATAATCCAACGGCTTCTTTAACTTTTGCGGCAATTTCTACTACGCCTCCTACGGCTGGTGTGTTTTCGCTTAATACTGATGGCACTTATACCTTCACACCAACGCTTAACTTCAACGGCACTGTGGTTATCACTTATCAAGTGTGCGACCCAAGTGGCTTATGCGATACCGCTACTTTGACCATTACTGTTACGCCAGTTAATGACAAGCCGATTGCCAATAATGATAACCGTACTACAACGGAGGATACGCCTTTGACAAGTTCGGTGGGTGGTAATGATAGCGATGTGGACGGTAATTTGGATTTAAACAGCTTTGTTAAATTGGATAATCCTGCGCATGGCACGATAGTTTTCAATACCGATGGCACGTTTACTTATACACCAACTGCCAATTTTAACGGCATTGATAGTATCCATTATCAAGTCTGTGACGCGGGGGGTTTGTGTGATACTGCCACGTTGATTATCACCGTTAATGCAGCCAATGACCAACCTTTGGCGGTCAATGACCCGATTACGACCAATGAAGATACGCCTGTAAGTGGTACGGTTGCGACCAATGACAGTGATGTTGATAGCAATTTAGATATTAATAGTTTTGTAAAAATAACAGAACCTACGCATGGTACGATTACTTTCAATGCCGATGGTTCTTATACCTACATCCCTACCCCGAATTTCAATGGTACAGACAGTGTCCAATATCAAGTTTGTGATACGGATGGTGCGTGCGATACGGCTACTTTGATTATTACTGTGACACCTGTCAATGACTCACCCACTGCCGTAGTTGATGGAGTATCAACCATTGAAGACGTGCCAGTAAGCGGCAATTTGGCTTCAAATGATAGTGATATTGACGGCAATATCAATCCAAACAGTTATGTAAAAATTGGTGATGTCGGGCATGGTACTATTGTGATTAATGCAAATGGCACGTTCAATTACACGCCAGAACTCGATTACAACGGGGCAGATAGCGTGCAATATCAAGTGTGTGATTTAGCGGGCTTATGCGATACGGCTTGGTTGTTTATTACTATTCCAGATTTCAACGACCCGCCTGTGGCGTTGAATGATAATGCAACAACCAATGAAGATACGCCCGTAAGTGGCACAGTTGCTACGAATGATAGCGATGTGGACAATAATATCAAGCCCGATAGTTATGTAAAAATAGACGAGCCACTACACGGCACACTTGTTTTCAATAATAATGGCACATATACTTATACACCTAACCCTAATTTCAATGGTGTGGATAGTGTGCATTACCGTGTGTGCGATAGATTAGGGCTTTGTGTTGAAGCAACTTTATTTTTTACAGTGAATGCTGTGAACGATGCGCCTGTGGCTCAAAACGACAATTTTAACACCAATGAAGAAAACGCTGTAAACGGAACTGTTGCGACAAATGATACAGATATTGATGGCAATATAGACCCTAATGGCTTTACAAAACTGTCAAATCCAAGCCACGGAACGATTGTTTTCAATACAAATGGTTCGTTCACTTATACGCCAAATGCCAATTTTGTAGGCAATGATACCATTCAATACAAGGTTTGTGATACCAACGGTTTGTGCGATACGGCGATTTTGGTTATTCATGTAGGTAATACCAACGATACGCCTGTGGCTCAAAATGATGCCACAACAACAAACGAAGACACATCTGTAAGTGGTACAGTTGCTACCAATGACAGCGATATTGACAATGATTTAGACCTAAATAGTTTTGTTTTAATAGAAAATCCTAAGCACGGTACGATTACGTTCAATGCCAATGGCTCATATATTTATACGCCAAATCTTAACTTTAATGGTATTGACAGCATCCGTTACCAAGTGTGTGACAACAATGGTGCGTGTGCAACGGCAACTTTGATTATTACAGTTAGCCCAATCAATGATGCACCTGTAGCAACCAATGATGCAACGACTATTAATGAAGATAGTCCTGCCACTGGAACAGTCGCCAGCAATGATAGTGATGTAGATAATATTACTACTGACCTAACATATGCTCAAATTGGCTCAACTACTGAGGGGGTATTTGTCCTTAATACTAATGGCACATATACCTTCACGCCTAATAATAACTTTAATGGTAGTGTTACGGTAACATATAAAGTGTGTGACCCAAGCGGCTTGTGCGATACGGCTACTTTGACTATCAATGTTGCGCCTATCAACGATGCGCCAGTGGCTACTAACGATGTTAATACGACTAATGAAGATACGCCTACAAGTGGCACTGTTGCTTCAAATGATAGCGATTTAGATAATATTGCGACTGATTTAACATATGCTCAAATTGGCTCAACTACTGAGGGGGTATTTATTTTTAATCCTAATGGCTCATATACTTTCACGCCGAATACTAACTTTAATGGTACTGTTACGGTAACATATAAAGTGTGCGACCCAAGCGGCTTGTGCGATACCGCTACTTTGACCATCACGGTTAATCCAGAAACGGATGCGCCTGTGGCAAGTGATGCGACGGTTGCTACAAATGAAGACACGCCTACGACAGGGGATTTGAAACCGAATGTCTTAGATGTAGATAATCCTGTGGCTGATTTGACGTTTGCCGTTATTTCTACTACGCCACCTGCGGCTGGCACATTTACGCTCAATCCTAATGGCACTTATACTTTCACTCCTGCACCTAATTTCAACGGTTCAGTGGTTATTACCTACCAAGTATGTGACCCAAGCGGCTTGTGTGATACAGCGACTTTGACTATCAATGTTGCACCTATCAACGATGCGCCTGTGGCTACTAACGATGTTAATACGACTAATGAAGATACGCCTACAAGTGGCACTGTTGCTTCAAATGATAGCGATTTAGATAATATTGCGACTGA
>JAYVKQ010000795.1:0-4030 GCA_043768285.1 Saprospiraceae bacterium
TACGGCAGTTTTTAACCAAAATTCTGATATGAAAGTCAAAATTCTTTTTCTAACTCTTTTTCTTGCAAATACCCTTTCAGCGCACCCCTCGCCCAATACTTTGATTTTTCTTGATATAAAATCCAATGGCGTGGCGGCAGAATTGCGTTTGCCTGTTGGCGAATTGGGGGCAGCCTTAAATCCTGTTGCGCCCAAATCATCAGAAGAAATGTTCGGTAGTTTTAAAGATTCACTCAAAAGCTATTTGGTGGCGCATATCACCCCCCTCAGTATGGACGGTCAAAAATGGTCGGTTGCCGTCGGTGAAATGCGTTTAGAAGATGTTGCTGACAAGCAAGAACGGGGTACTTTACAAGATATTATCGTAAAAATTTGGCTCACGCCGCCGACAGGCGCAAGCAGTCGTCAATTTATTCTGAATTATGATGTCGTGATGCACCAAGTTGTCACGCACAATGCCTTAGTGTCTATTCGGCAAGATTGGGAAACGGGTATTGTATCGGAACACCCTACCGAAGTGGGTATAATTGCCGTTGAACCCCGCAACAATCAGATTTTTCCGCTAACTGTGAGCCTTGAAAGCAAAGGTTTATGGGGTGGTTTCAAAAGTATGGTCAGTTTGGGCATGAAACATATTTCAGAAGGGACAGACCATTTGTTGTTTTTATTGGTACTGTTACTTGCCGCCCCTTTACTGGTAAATGGGAATAAATGGGGCAATTACGGTGGTTTTCGATACAGTTTACGCCGTTTAATCAAGATAATCACGGCATTTACAATTGGACATTCTATTACGTTATTGGCAGGGGCGATGAATTGGTTGCGACTGCCTACGCAACCGATTGAGATATTGATTGCTTTTTCCATTTTAATATCGGCAATACACGCCATTCGCCCCATTTTTTCGGGAAAAGAAAATTTTATTGCCATCGGATTTGGACTCATTCACGGTTTGGCTTTTGCCAGCACTTTATCCGATTTGCATCTGGAAAGCAACCAAATGGCATTGAGTATTTTGGGTTTCAATATCGGTATCGAATTGATGCAATTGGTGATTATGACTTTAATTATTCCTTCGTTAATCGTGCTAAGTACAACGGAATGGTATTCTGTTATCAGAATGACAGGGGCTATTTTCGCAGCAATTGCCGCAATTGCATGGATATTTGAACGGGTTTTAGTACAATCCAATCTAATAACGGAAAGTGTTGCCATCGTTGCAACTTATGGGACGTGGGTAATCGGTGCGTTATTTTTAGCGGCAGTGGCGAGTCATTTCAAAGGAAAAATAGCTTAAACGAACGATATTATGATTACTTTTTATAAATTTGTCGTGGGCATTAGCCTGATATATTACTTGACAGCATTAAAATCCAAAAATATATGAAAAATGCTAAGTGGGATATTGCCCACCTCGCCCACGTCGAGCTTTTAACGCCAAAATTGGACGAAAGTACCCGTTTTTTCACCGACATTATGGGTATGTACATCAGCGACACGCAAGGCGATTCCGTCTATTTACGGGCGTATGATGATTATGAACACCATACCTTGAAACTCACGGCTCACCGACACGCAGGTATTGGGCATTATGCGTGGCGTTTGAGGAGTGCTGATTTATTAGAAAAAAAGGCTGCAATAATTGAAAAAACGGGCTTAGGTATCGGCTATACTGAGGGGGATATAGGACATGGCAAAACCTATCAATTCCGTATGCCCAGTGGACATTTGACAGAAATTTACTTTGAAACTGAAAAATATAAAGCCAAAGACCATGAAAAATCGGCATTGAAAAATACGGCTTCTAAATTTCCCGGGCGGGGCATCAATGTTCGGCGACTCGACCATTTGAATTTATTAGCTCCCGATGTGGCAGCCTTTCGTGATTTTCAATTGAAATACTTGGGTGGACGTTTGAGTGAAACCATTATTTTTAATGAAAATGAGGTAAAAGGTGCATGGTTTTCAGTCAATTCAAAATCCTATGATTTGGCTGTTACAGGCGACCATGTGGCGGGTATGAATGGCAGATTTCACCATTTGACTTATGCCGTGAATAGCCGAGAAGAAGTCTTAATTGCTGCCGATATTGCCTTAGAAAATGGTGTTTTTATTGAAACAGGTCCTCATAAACATGCTATTCAACAAACATTTTTTCTCTACCTTTACGAACCCGGGGGTAATCGGATAGAAGTTGCCAATCCAACAGCCCGCTTGATTTTAGACCCCGATTATGAAACAATTGTGTGGAATGAAGAAGAACGCAAAAAAGGACAGGCTTGGGGTTTGAAAACGGTGGAAAGTTTTCATACGAGAGGAACGCCGATGCCAGAAGACCTTATTTGATGTCGGATATGTGATGTCGGATTTCGGAACACGCATTAATCCGAAATCCGACATCGCATATCCGAAATAGATACCCCTCAGTATTTTCATCATAAAAATAAAAAACACGTATGAAAGTAGCATGGAATCCTAAGCTATACGACGATAAACACGATTTTGTCTATAAATTTGGTGAAGAAATCGTCCAGTTACTGAATCCTCAAAAATCGGAAATTATCCTCGATTTGGGTAGTGGAACGGGTGATTTGACTAAATTAATTGGCGATGCTTGTCAAGAAGTCATTGGCTTAGATTATTCTAACGACATGATTCAGACGGCTCGAAGCAAATATCCTGACATCAAATTTATCTTAGCAGATGCCAAAAAATTTAAAATAGATGTAACTACTCAGGTACTCTAACTAATTGATTATTAAATATTTATGAAATTAATAATTTTTAAATTAAAAATATACTTAAATTATAAGTAATTGATAAACCTGAAATTTCGATTTTTTTAAGAAAATTTTAACTAAAAAGACGTTTTTTTAACTGAAATTAACTAAAATTTTTACTCAAAGTACCTGAGTAGTTACAAATAGATAAAACGTTTGATGCGGTTTTTTCAAATGCCACCTTGCATTGGATTCCTCGGGCAGAGCCTGTTATCAAAAATATCCATAAACATTTGAAAGTGGGTGGGCGATTTGTTGCCGAATTTGGCGGACAAGGCTGTGTCAATAAGATAATTACGGCATTAACGCAGGTTTTAGACGATAAAAACATCGGTTATCCGCCTGTGAAAAGTGTTTTGTATTATCCTTCAATTGGTGAATACGCTAAATTATTAGAAAAAAACGGCTTTGAATTGGCGTATGGAGCTTTGTTTGACCGACCTACCGAACTCAAAAGTGGCTACGAAGGTTTATCTAATTGGATACAAATGTTTTTACATTGGACGTTAAATAGGGTTACACCAACCGAGAAAAAAGAAATTTTTGACCTTACTGCCAAACGATTAGAAAATACTTTATTTGACGGTGAAAAATGGATTGCTGATTATCGAAGAATTAGGATTGTTGCTATTAAAAAATAGATAGGGATTATATTCGCAACACCCCTCAGTATTTTACGCTGTTTTTTTCATAAAATCAACATATTCATAAATTTCGGATAGGTCTATTGAAACGCCGAGTGATTGCAGAAGAATGGATTTTGTGAGGTCTTTTTCAATTGTTTTTTGCCAAATATTCGGTTCAACTTGAAACCAAGATTCGACAGAAGGTCGATTTTGTTCAACTAAAATATACTCTTTGAATGAGGGTATTTTTTGATAGAGCATAAATTTGTCGCTACGGTCATAGGCTCGGGTGCTACGAGAAGCCACTTCAACAACCAAAAGTGGATTGATGATTAATTCTTCATCTCCTTGCCAAAATTCAGGTTTTTCGCAAACAACAAGCGTATCTGGATAAACGCCTTTGTTTTCGTCTGGAATATAGATTTTTTGGTCACTGTTGTAAACAATATAGCGTTTAGGTAAAGGACGAACCGCATATTTTAGTGCGCCTGTAAGGTTTGCTGCAATTTGATTATGCTTGGCTTTAGTAAAAGAAATTAAATAACTTCACCCATTTTATAATATATTGGCATCCAAAAGCGATAAAATGAGTAAAGTAAAAGAATTTTATGATAGCGAATTTTT
>JAYVKQ010000796.1:0-3016 GCA_043768285.1 Saprospiraceae bacterium
GAAATTGCCTACGCATTGGGTTTTTCAGAAGTCACCCATTTTAATAATTTTTTTAAAAAACATACACAAAGCAGCCCTTCAAAATTTAGAAGTGTTTGAAAATCTCAATACTTTTGTAGTTCTACTTAATTGAATTTCAATGGAAACAGAAAATACCGTTTATTTTTCTTCGGTAATTGGGGACGAAACTTGGGGACATTGCTTTGCAGTACCGCCCATTTATGCTGATATGTTTAAAACAGAAAATGGCTCACGGCGGGTCGTATATGTGCTCAACGATTCGATGACTTTGCACGGGGCTATTATGCCGCACGGCAAAGGTTGGGTGATGAGTATGAATAAAACGAATTTGTAAAAATTGGGCTTAAAAGTCGGGTCACCCTTGCAAGTCGAAATGCGCCAAGATACCAGCGAATTTGGTTTGCCAATGCCCGAAGAATTGAGCGAAGTTTTAGAACAAGACACATCGGCAAAAGGCTATTTCGATGCTTTGACAGCAGGTAAAAAACGGTCGTTGATTCATATTGTTAGCGGCGTAAAAAATATAGATAAACGCATAGAGCGCGCCATGATGATTGCTGAAAAGTTAAAAGAAAATAAAGGCATACTTAAAGCAAATGAATTTTGGGGTGGGTGACCCCCTCAGTATTTTCACTGTATATATTTGATAACCGTAAGTTTTTGTTTGATTTATATAAAAAAACGACTATAAATCGTTATACCTTTACGAAACTTTTTGCCACTTTTAAAAAATAAAAATCATGGCTAAATTCAATTTAAAAATCAATGGAAAAATCCAAAAAATAGATGTTGACCCGTCAACACCAATGCTATGGGTATTGCGTGACCATCTCGATATGCCGGGCACAAAATTTGGTTGTGGCATGGCTCAATGCGGTGCTTGCACCGTTCACCTCAACGGTACGGCTACGCGTTCGTGTATGTTACCTGTTTCATCCGTTGGAAAAGCAGAAATTACCACTATCGAAGGTTTATCTGAAAAAGGTGATCATCCTGTGCAAAAAGCATGGCTCGAACATGATGTGGCGCAATGTGGCTACTGTCAATCGGGACAAATTATGAGTGCTGTGTCACTACTCAAAGACAATCCGAATCCAAGTGATGAGGATATTGAGAATTTTATGAGTGGCAATATCTGCCGTTGCGGTACCTATACGCGTATAAAGGCGGCTATTAAAACGGCGGCCGCTAAAAAATAGTTTTTAGTGTGTGGTTTTTAGTGTTTAGATTTTTTAAACATCTTGATTATGTGTTTAAAAAATGCTGAATACTGAGGGGTAACTAAAAGCACCTATTTGTACACATTTAGCAATTTTAATTAAAAAGATTAAAAATGGAAAAGGTTAAAACAATATATAATAGGCGTTCCTTTTTGAAAGCCTCCGCACTTACGGGTGGCGGCTTGATGCTTAATTTTTCTTGGTTGTCGAATCTCAAGTCAGCCGATAAAATGGCTGTACTGAATCTGCCAGAACAATTGAGTGAACTCAATGGATATATTCAAATTACGCCTGATAATATCATTAGAATCTTATGTCCAAATCCAGAATTTGGGCAAAATGTCATGACTTCGCTCCCAATGATAACAGCTGAGGAATTAGACGTAGATTGGAAAAATGTAGTGGTTGAAATGGGACCGCATGACAACGCCAAATTAGGACCTCAATTTACAGGGGGCAGTAATTCGGTGCGTATGTATTGGACGATTTTGAGGAAGGCAGGTGCTTCAGCAAGGCAAATGCTCATCGAAGCGGCAGCTCAAACGTGGAGTGTTCCAGCCAGTGAAATCACAACTAAAGCTGGTGTTTTGTCTCATTCAAGCGGAAAATCAGCGAAATATGGCGAAATGGCAACGAAGGCAGCAACCATTGAAGTTCCTAAAGATGTAAAATTGAAAGCACCGAAAGATTTTACGATTGTCAGAAATTCAAAGAAAAATACTGAGGGGTTAAAAGTCGTAACAGGCAAACCGCTTTTTGGTATAGACTATCGCGCAGACGGTATGCTCATCGCCATGATTCAGCATCCACCAGCTTTTGGTATGAAATTAAAATCTTTTGATGCTACGCAAGCACTTAAAATGTCGGGTATTAAAGATGTTTTTAAATTAAAATTATATGAAGACGGTTATGTGCAAGCAAGTTTTGATACCCGTACATTCAACGAAATGGTCGTGATAGTTGGTAATAGCACTTGGGAAGTGATGAATGCCCGCAAAAAAGTGAAATATCAATGGGAACCTATCACCGAAACCAAAGAAACGATTATGGTTTTTAGAGGTGACAAAACAGATGTGACAGTTCCCGCAGGGCTTGAAAGTACAAGTGTTCATCTGGAAAAAATGGCTGAATACGCCAAGAAGCCCGCAAAACAATTGAGAAAAGATGGCGACCCTGAAGCCGCTTTCAAAAATGCGGCACAGATTATCGAACGTACCTATACTGCGCCATTTTTAGCACATAACTGCATGGAGCCGATGAACTTTTTCGCTCATGTAACAGATGAAAAAGCATTATTGGTAGGACCAACACAAGCACCAGGTTGGGTAGAACCCTCCCTTTCAAAGATTTTAAATCTGCCACCAGAAAAAATTGAAATTCAGATGACTCGTATGGGAGGAGGCTTTGGTCGTAGAGCGTATGGTTATTATATGTCAGAAGCGGGTCTTATTTCTAAAAAAGTAAAAGCCCCTATCAAACTCATATATACACGCGAAGACGATATGACTTACGGCATATATCGCCCGATGTACACAGCCACATATCGCGCCGCGCTTGATGCCAATAAAAATTTGATTGCTTTTCATGTAAAAGGTGGTGGTATTCCAGAGCATCCGATTGCCGCCAATCGTTTCCCTGCGGGTGCCGTTGATAATTATTTAGCAGAAGGTTGGGAGATTCCGTCCAATATCACAATTGGTGCATTCCGTGCACCCCGTTCTAATTTTAATGCAGCCGCCGAGCAATCTTTCCTTGATGAAGTCGCCGAAGCAATG
>JAYVKQ010000797.1:0-5098 GCA_043768285.1 Saprospiraceae bacterium
TAATCAAAACACCCGCCACTTTGCCTTGCAGGGCTTGCAATACTGAGGGGGTGGCTATCGAAGTCAAATCTTTCCCTTTTACCACACTGACTGCGCCCGTAATATCGCTTTTGCGCTGTGTGCCGTAGCCGACCACAACGACTTCATTCAAAATTTTGTTTTGAATATTCAAATCCAAATCAATAATCGTTCTGCCGTTAATGGCTTCTTCTTTAGGTGTGTTAAGGAAAGAAAAAATTAAAACTCCCTTAGCATCGGCTTGGATTTCATACTTGCCATCAATGTCCGTAATAATACCATTGGTTGTTCCTTTTTCAAGGACACTCGCCCCTAATAATGGTTCGTTACCATCAGTAACCGTACCTTTAATGGTTATTTTTTGGGCAAAACTGCCGATGCTTATCCATATAATTAAGGATAGCGTCAAACCTCTAATTTTATTAAGGAATATTATTTTCATGGTAAGGTGATTTTTATATTATAAAATTTATATTTATGTGATAGGTGTTTATTTTTAAAATAAATCATTGATTTTCAAATATTTACAATGCTTGCCGATAGAGGTTTAGTAAACTGAAATTGATTTTTTTTTTGAAAAAAAAATCAATTTCAGTTTACTAAACCTGCGCACGAGGCATTACTTTACTGTAATCTCGGCAACCGCGCTCTAACTATATCAATATAATTCTGATACACATCAGGCACTTTCGTTTGCCCAAAATGCTGTTGATAATAGCCCAACATCCTTTCTAAATAGCCTAAAAGTTTTTTCCCATTCGCTTTTGTATCCACACGTGGGGTGATAAAATCTAAATAATCAAAGATAAATTGCTGATAAACACCACTTCTGCCTGCTTCTTCAAAAACTTGTAGCATGGTGTCATAATTATTGTCCAATTTATGATATTCTGCGGCGACTGCCCCGCGCATGCCGTGTGCCGATTTGTAAGTAGGCAATATGCGCACAGCCGTATCAAAATGGTACTGCATACTATCCAACACTTCCCGTGTGCGTTCTGACGTAGCTTCATTGGTCAGTTTTTTAAAGCTATTCTCCCAAATCGAAATAGCATAAAAACAGTTGGCGCGGGCACTATTTGGCGAGGCGTGTATCGCCGCTTCGGTAAGCGTTTTATTACTACGCCAATCGGGTACGCGGAGCATTGTCCGTACACTATAAGCTATGGTTATCAAAGCAAAAACGGCTAATATCAACCGACTACTTTTCGTATTGTCAGAAGATAAAGGTTTGATATTGAAGCTATTATATAAATAATAAGCAACCGCAATACAAAATCCCAACGAAGCATGATACATAAATCGCTCATTCATAAATGAGCCTACTGATATAAATATATTAGACACAATACTGAATGTTATTAAATAAAAAGCGGCGGCATATGCCCAAATACTCTTGGTTTGCCACCCCCTCAGTATTATTACTCCTAAACCGATATGCAGCAATAAAGCAACAATCGGCTGTCCATCTGACCAATGTGCAATCGGAATTTGATACGGATAATAATCATGCGTCAGAGGATGCGGGAAAATCAATAATTTTAGATATTCAAAAAAAGTATAAAAAATAGTCGCCGTTTTTTCACCCCATGACATATTGTAAAAAGGGTTATTCATCAAATCGGTTACTACTTTATTATCAGTTAGAAAACCAATGGCATTGAAGCGCATGAGCAAATAAACCAACGTTCCTAAAGCAATTGGTATGCATATTTTTAACTTTTGACTTAACGAGGCTTCTGAAAAAAAATGCGCCGTCAAAGGCACTATTGCTAAAAAGGTAATAGCACTTTCTTTTGATAAAATACTGATTAAAAACGTTGTAAATGAAATAATTAAATATATCAATTTATTATTATTCAAATATTTAAAAGAAAAATACAAAGCACTCATTTCACCCAAAAAAGCAATGATATCATCGCGTCCTTTGACGTTGGCAACTACCTCCGAATGTAGGGGATGCACCATATATAGTACCGTTGCCATAAACGGTATTGTCAGATACCATTTTTGCTTATCGCCATAGGGGAACATAAACAGTAGCACCCTAAACAGCAAAATGCCCGTCAAAGCATATAATAAAATATTAATACCATGCGCCACTGCTTTATGCCCGCCAAACAGACTTTGCTCCACTGCGAAGGTCGCAATACTGAGGGGTCTATATCTATCGCCTTCCAAAAGGTTTTTTTGAGTACCATAAAACCCTCTAAAACTTTCATATTTAAAAATATCGGATATGCCGCTTACGCCCTTTTGCGTAAATTGATTTTTGACAATCACCATCGTATCGTCTAACACATAATCGAAGCCTATTGATTGTGCATAGATACTGATAGACAATATCGCTATTATCAGCAACGCCCATTTGTTTTTTTTGAAAAAGGGGGTTGGTGGGGGTATATCGTCTTCAATTTTTATCTTTAGAGGCATAATTTGATGTAATTTTGAATTTTCGTTGGAAGTCCTACAAAAGTAATGATAGCATTTAAATATCGGATATTTTTAAAATATCCGATATTTATACGCCTTAAATATTACTGATTAACGCTCGCAACTAAAGGAGTTGAATATCAATTACTTAGCCATTCACATTCAACTCCTTCGGAGTTGTTGCACCTATTCATTGATTGTCTATTCGTATTCAATCCCTTCGGGATTTTTGACATATTATTATATGTTACTTATCTAAACCGCGCATAAAACCCCTTCACCACATCCGTCCAAATCGCATACCCCTCCCTATTCATGTGCAACATATCCTGCAAATAATGCGCGGCTTGTGGTTTGCTTTCTTTATCCAACATAGGCGTAGCGGTATCTAAAAAATAGACATTTTTCAAGGGTTTGCAATACGCACTTAGGCGGTCATTCAAGGCTTTTTGTTTATCATATTGCGTTATGCGCGAAGGACTATATTTGATAGAAAAAATGACCAATCGGCAATTAGGCAATTGTTTTTTCACCATATTAATGAGAATTTGATAATCTTGAAACGTTTCGTCAACCGATTTGCCCGCATTGATGTCATTATCCCCTTCATAAAAAAACAACCAACTGGGGCGATGGGGCATCACAACTCTATCAAAATAAAATAGAGCTTGGTGCGCTTGCGACCCGCCAAAACCGCGATTGACGACTTTCAAATTTTTGAAAGCCATATCCGTTTCTGCCGTTTTCCATAGCCGAATTGTCGAGCTACCATACAGCATTATCTGACCCCTCAGTATTTGGGCACTATCTAACTTTTCAAATTTTTCAATCTCCTGTTGAAAGGGCGTTTGGGCATTTAAAATTATTATATTAAATAAAAATAAAATGCTTAATAATTTAATTTTCATACACTTATATTTGTTTAAAGTTTAATATCAAACACGAATCACCCCGAGTTTTACAACAATTATGTTGCGTCACTACGTGACTATGCAAGTTCTTGGGTTTGGTACTTGTTATAAACATTTTGTCTCTAACGAGACATAGAATAGTGTTGGACTGTACTGACCCGATAGGGTCAAAATGTTTATAACATGACCGTAACCATTTGCGATTATGTTCGGGGAACTTTCAAAGTTCCCCGAACATGACCATACATGACCGTAACCATTTCATTTAACCTTATCCAACCACCCGCCTGTAAATCCAGCCTTCTTTAAGCCCTCCACAATGTAAGGATTTTTTTTCATCAACTGCCACACAAATTGAGAACGGTAATTTTCAATTTGAATGATAATAGGTCCTTGGTCAATACCAAGATAGTCGGGGTCAATCCAAAACGTATTACCAGCTTGACCCCTCAGTGTCGAGAGGTTAAAAGTGTAGGTCGGATTGTAGGCATCTCTAAAACCATATTGGGTGACGAGTTGGGTATTTTGATATTTGTTCCACATATATTCAAGGGCAGGCATACATATTTCGGGGGCAAAAGGCAATGAACCCGCAGCCGCCGTTGGTGCAATTGTACCATCATCAATAATACGTCTTGATGCTGCCCCGCGTGCGCTATATTCCATAAATTTTATGCGCTGTCCGTCTATATCAACTATTGTATCTTTTGCCCCGTCGCAAGCCGTTAAACCCCATTCATTGGGGGCATAATTCTTGAATTTTGCGTTATTTGCCATGCAATAGGCGCGATTGGCGTAGGTAGCACGTCGGGCGTTTTCAAAATAATCAATCCCTTTTTGCTGCATATAGGGGTCTTGAATACCTTTAAAATCAATATACATATGACTGTATTGATGCCCAAAAAGCGGCTCAAAATTGACGTGTTCTTGCCCTTGAAAAGTTGCCCATTCGTAAGGGGCGCACCAGCGTTCCCAACAGTCGGCGGGGATAGGGTGGGTGGGTGAACCCATCGCCATTATCAACAATACCATTGCCTCGTTATAGCCAATCCACTCCGCTTTGATAAAGCCTTTTTCAGGATGATAGCCCATCGAAAGGTTCTTTTTTTCATTCAAAAACCACGACCATTCTACGCGCCTATATAATGCGTCCGCTACTTTTCGAATAGCATTTTCCGCCTCATTGTTTTTATCAAAATAGGACATAACGGATAAAACACCTGCCATTAATAAACCCGTATCAATGGTAGAAAGTTCTACATTTTTATACCGCAAACCCTTTTCATGGTCTAAAAAATGGTAAAAAAAGCCATGAAAACCCGTGAAACCTGCCTTGTCGCCACCTTGTGGCGCATTCCATAGAAACTGTAATGTATTTAAAACTCTACTTGCCGCTTGCTCGCGGGTAATGTATTTCCTTTCTGCACCAATGCAGTAGGTGGTCAAACCAAAACCCGTAGCAGCGATACTCGAAAAATTGCGCTGCGGATGGCGGTCTGGCACTTGGTCGTTTTTATCCACCAAATCCCAAAACCAATTGAAGGTGCGGTGTTCTAATTCTTCTAATGAGAATTTATTATTTTTTATTGATGTGGATATAGCTGTGGGTGTTGTTTTTGAACCGCATTGGGTGAAAAACAAAAGGAGTAATGGGAATAATATTTTTTGACTATATGACATTAAGGCTATGTTTAAAATAAAAAAAGTGCTGTCATTGCGAGCGCAGCGAAGCAATC
>JAYVKQ010000798.1:0-4887 GCA_043768285.1 Saprospiraceae bacterium
CCTGCGATATTAGTCCAGCCGGTACTACCATTGTTGCTATTTCTCTGCCATTGATACGTAAATGTACCCGCGCCACCTGTCACTTTAGCCGTTAAAAAAGACGTACTATTCACACAAATAGTCGCACTCGGCGTTGTCACCGTTACATTGAAAGCGGGGGCTGGTGTAGCGACAAAATCATCTGCCATACCTGTGCAGCTTGAACCCGCCACAGTCACAAAGACGCGATATGTTTGGTTGCCTGAAATACTGCCCGTCGTATAAGTTGCGCCACTGCCCACACTCACCCAAGCCGTACCATTATAAAGTTGCCACTGATAAGTCGCTGATGCTATACACGTAAGCAGTGTCGCGGATAGGGTAGTAGAACCACCCGCACAAAAAGGCGATGCCGTAATAACGGGCTTAAAACTGCCCAAAACAGTGATAATTTGTTGCGCTATCGCGGTATTATCACAATTGTCTTTTGCCGTCCATGTCCGTGTAACAGTATAGAAATTATCCGTACAAGTGCCATTATTTGTCTTTGTACTGACTTCGGATGTCAAAAATACTGAGGGGGTCGCATCACAATTGTCCGTAGCCGTTAAAGCAGCAGCAGCAGGAACAGTTTCGCAAACCGTGATATTAGCAGGTACATTATTCAAAATAGGTGCTTTTGTATCCGTCACCGTAATGATTTGTGATTGTTTAGTAGCATTACCCGTTTTATCACGCGCCGTCCAAGTGCGTGTAATCGTATAACTTTTGCACCCACTGGGAGCTGTTTCGCAACAATTTTTTAATTCAAAACCGTCTAAGGCAAAACCTTTTGGCGTAGGTCCATATACGGGATCAACCTCTTGAGTGACGACAAATTTATACGCCCCTGCCGTTGGGGTAACAAATTTAGTCACAATGCGTTGCCAATTCATCGTTGTTACCGAAGTACTGGCAGGTAAAACTTGCGAATATGGTTCAAACGTTTGATTATCACTGACCCTAAATACTTCAACCTGAATACGCGTTGCTTGTTGTGGTGCAGCGTTTGAAAAAGAAGCAGCCCATAAAGAAATTTCGACACACTGACCCGCTTGTAGCGAAACTGGATTGTTTAATACGCAATAGCTATTACTCGGAACCCATATAAAATAATTGCCATTTGGGTTATTGATGGTATTTGTATTGTCATTAACCAATAATGCTGGTGTTATCGCAGTGGCAGGAAAACCCATTTCCCAACCCGTTAATGCCGTAGAATAATTAGGTAATTTCTTAGCAGGATAGCCTTGAAACGTAGTATCCATCGCCACATTTGCTACGTTTTCGATACCACTATTGACGTTTAAAAGAGGATTTGAGCATGAAGAATTTGTTTCTTGAAAAACAATATTTTCCAATCCGCAATTGTCCGTAGCCGTAGGATTGGCGGCAGTAGGTATGTTCTCACACGATACGGTTGTGTTACCTGGCACCCCTGAAAGAATGGGCGGCGTTGTATCATAAGACGCTACAACCATAACCGAAGAATATACTGTACAAGACGAAGAAACTGCTTTTAAGCGATAATAGACCTTGCCAACCACATTTGTTTCTGTTCTATTGGCATTTGTAGCACCCGAAATATTTACCCAAATTGTACTATCCGTTGATTTTTGCCATTGATATGTAACCGATACTGAGGGGTCGGTCATAACAGATGTCAAATGCACTGTCGAGTTTACGCAATTGGTTGCGCTATTGGCAAATGTTACGGAAACCACAGGCACAAAGCACGTTTCTAATTTTATGCCGTCCATTTTGAGTGCTGTATTCTCCGTATAGCCTCTCACCCTTACGCGCACAGCACCCGCAGGGGCAACAGCCGACCATGTAACGGGTGTCCATGTAGGATATTTTGTATTAATTTCTTGCTCATAAGTTATCCCTATTGGGTTATTTGAGGCATCAAAAAACAATAATTGTATGATGCTGTATTTTGTACCATCATGCGTTGTAAAAGAACCATTAAAATTATACGTCCGTCCCGCAATGACATTGTTCCAATCTTGATACAAATCATAACCGCCTACTTTATCATTGTAATTGACACCTGCATAATAAGTACCATCTGCGCCACCACCGCCCCAAACATAGAGATTGCCGTTAGTAGATGACCAACCCGTAGTTGTACCTGTTTCAAAACTATTGTTGTATAGCAATTGCCTTTCACAACTACACGTTTGTGCAGTTAATTGGGCTTGAATATTTAATATAAAAAAAATGAAAATAAAGAGATGGTTGTGTTTGAGTAGCATCGTGTTAAAGGATAAGTTTTAGTTGTAAGATTAAGGTATTAAACAGCATTTTGACCTAAAATACAAGGGTAATGCCTACTTGCTTTTGGCAAAATTTACGCCTAATACACAACTCATTTTTCACCATATAGCCAAATAATGCCGGCTGTGACACGGCAATTTTATGACATTATAAACATAACATATTTTCATATAAATAAATAATTATCAATCACTTATATACATATTTTATTATCAAAAATATGACTAAAATTGAAAACAGAAATGCGGTGGATAAATTTTGGATTGTATGAAAAAATACAAGGAAAGGGGTAGGAGGGAAGCAAGTAATTTAGTAAACTGATTTTAAATTTTTTTTATAAAAAAATTTAAAATCAGTTTACTAAACTACTACATCAGGCTAACGCCAACAGTTGCGCATATGCTTCTGGCGTATCCGCATCGCGCAATACTGAGGGGGTCGGCATTTCGACCAAATAGACATGATTTTGATTGGCTTGCACAATCGGTTTGCACCCTTCCATATAATCCAAATGCAATATGTTATCCTTATATTTTTTTGAAAAAATAGTCGGATTACCCCGTTGCCCTTGATAGGTAGGCTGCACAATAGCCCGTTTGTCTTTTTTATAAAAATCTGCAAACTGATGGGCGAGATAGGTATATTCTTCGGCAGAAATAAGGGGCATATCAGATAGGCAAATCATATACCCCCCCTCAGTATTGCGCTCACTTTTGGTAGAATTGTAATACGTATTTAAGATATGTAAACCCGCTTGAATAGACGTTGTCATACCGCTTTCGTAGCCCATATTCTTAATCGTCATCATGCGATTAACAGTCCCTCTTAGTGGCTTATATTTTTCTAAACAAGGGCAAATCAAATCGGCTTCATGTCCAAGAACAACCACAATTTTGTCCAATATAATTGAATGAGCGGATTGAATATGCCCCAAAGTTGTTTCAAAAATAGTAGCATCGCCGAAAGGGAGCAAGAGTTTGTTCTCTGCCCCCATTCGGCGGCTCATCCCTGCCGCCAGTAATATTATATCTATTTTAAAATTTCCGATTGTTATTTATTTTGATGCGCTATTTCTTAAATACAACGCCTTCTTTCATTACGAATGTCACATTCATCAAAGTCTTAACATCGTTCAAAGGATTACCATCGGTAGCAATAATATCCGCTAATTTACCCGTTTCGATACTACCAATCTCATTTTTCATATCCAATACTTCAGCTGCCACCATTGTTGCCGCTTTCAAACATTCCATCGCGGGCATACCCGCATCGGTCATATATTGAAATTCAATGGCATTTTTGCCGTGTTTGAATACGCCCGCGTCAGTACCAAAGGCAATTTTCACACCCGCTTTATAGGCTTTTGCAAAAGTAGCTTGCAATTGTGGTCCAATTTCAATCGCTTTGGCAGCAACAAACGGATGAAAATAACCGGGTATCTTAGCACTATCGGCAACGGATTTTCCTGCCGTTAAAGTTGGCACATAATACGCGCCTTTTTCTATAAATAGTTTGATACATTCATCGTCCATCAAAGTGCCATGCTCAATAGTTTTGACACCTGCACGTAAGGCACGTTTCATGCCCTCCGCGCCATGCGCATGAGCCGCTACGTGGAAGCCATAATCGGTAGCCGTTTTGACCACCATATCCACTTCTTCTTGCATAAATTGTGGGTTTTTGCCATTTTTAGCGATACTACCCACGCCGCCCGTTGCCGTAATTTTAATGCAATCTGACCCATCTTTATAGCGTTGGCGCACCGCTTTCCGCGCTTCTTCGGGGCTATCAACGACACCATCATCTACATTATCTGGGAATGTCACATCGGGTCGCCAGCCGTTGGTAGGGTCGCCGTGACCTCCCGTAGTCGCAATCGTTTTACCCGCCGTAAATATGCGCGGACCCACAACTGCCCCCCGCGCAATCGCGTTGCGCAAAGAAATATTGACACCCGAACCACCCAAATCGCGCACTGTCGTAAAGCCACTCATCAACGTCACATTGGCAATGCGTTGTGCTTCAAAAGCGACATCGGCACTGCTCATACTCATGCGTTTGGCTTGCGCATCGCGGCTCGTTTCGCTTTCGATATGGACGTGCATATCAATTAGCCCCGGCATCACCGTTTTATTTTTCAAATCAATGACCTCATCACCCGCTTGTTGATTGGAGTAGCCACTATTGACCGCCGTGATTTTATTTTTTTCAACAATAATTGTCACTTGCTGACGTGCTGCATTGCTTACGCCATCAATTAAAGTACCGCAATAAATGACCTTGCGTTGCGCATTTGCAGATAGTGCAATCGCCAAAAGGCATAGGATAAAGTTGATTTTTTTCATGATGTATATTGCTTTTTATAGAAAATTAGAATTTATTAACCACTGATGACACTGATTAGACAGATTAAAACTGATTTTTTTAGAAGAAAAACAGTAAAAATCTGTCTAATCAGTGTCATCAGTGGTTAATAAGTCACGCCAAGTATTTAAACCCTAAAAGTATAAAAAACCATCAAACAAAAAGGGTATTGTGTAAAAATTTCGCTTAAACACGAATTGATTAGATAATGTCTCTATATTCGCT
>JAYVKQ010000799.1:0-3076 GCA_043768285.1 Saprospiraceae bacterium
GCACCCCCTCAGTATCGGTGCGCTTTGACTCGGGTACAGAAGCCCTCATTATATGCGAAATCGAAAACGCTTGCCAACTTAAAAGGCAATTAAGACATCTTGTAAAAATAAAAGCTGACGCGCCAACGCCTTTGACTATTTTGGGCAATACAACGGTTTGTTCTACGGATACCACAACCTACGGTGTCAGTGGTAACGCGAGCATTACGGCTTATGCTTGGACAGTACCAGCGGGTGCAACCATCATCAGTGGGCAAGGGACGCAAAGTATCCGTGTGGTTTGGGGTACTGTCACAAGCGGCAAAATTTGTTTAGACATAACCAACGCCTGTAATCTCAAAAGCCAATCGTGCTTAGATGCGACTGTCAGAAAAGGGACAATTGATGATTTTGAAATATCAGGTCCCAAAGAAGTATGCCCTGGCGGTAGTCCGAAATATACTATTTTATTAAATGCTCAATATACACAATATAAATGGATATTGCCAGCTAATGCTTCATTAATTGGTGCAGATAATACCGATTCTGTAGAAGTTAAATGGAATACTATTGGCAAAAATGATATTTGTATTGAAGTAACTAACGATTGTAATAATAAAAAAAGGATATGCCTAAATGTAGATGTTAAAGCAGGGCTTGACTCGTTGCCAGTGACGGGTCCACGAGAAGTATGTGCCAATGGTATAGGTGTTTATACTGTTCAAAATGACCCAGATGCCATTTCCTATCTTTGGCTTGTGCCACCGGGGGCAACTATCTTAACGGGTAGAGGAACAAATCAGATTACGGTTCAGTTTGGTGCCACGGGCGGGCTTATCCGCGTGCAAGCTGTCGGTGGTTGTGCGGCTAATTTTAGTTCAATTTTAGTCAATATTAAAAAAGCACCCGATGCTCCTGCTACCATTACGGGCAATACGATAGTTTGCCAAAGTGAAGAAACGATTTATGAATTTACGGCTGTTATTAGGGCAACGGGCTATAAATGGTCAGTTCCTGCTGGTGCAATTATTGTTGGTAGCGATAGTGCGCAGCAACTAAAAGTGCGTTGGGCGAGTGCAACAGGCGGTAAAATCCAAGTCAAATCACGCAATGAATGTAGTGAAAGTGTGGCTAAAGAATATGATGTTTTTGTCAATCGCTTGCCACAACCAAAGGCGGGTGCCGATGATTCGATTTGCGGATTGCAATATACATTAAAAGGTATATCTTCACTCGGAACGCGGACGTGGCGGACGCTTCAAAAGCCGAGCGCGGCTTCGGTCATATTCAGTGATACGACTAACCCATTAAGCCGCCTAACTGTTTCATTATCAGGTAGATATGTGTTTATGTTGGAAGAGAAAAACGATAAATGTATCGTGACGGATACGGTCATTATTACTTTCAAAGCCAGCCCAAAACTGACTTTGGTGAACAATGATTGCAACGCAACGGGTACGCAATTTATACTCAATATCAATATCAATGGTGGTCAAGTTCCCTATGCTATTGGCGGTGGTTTGACAGGTATAGTGACGGCAACCAATTTTACCTCCAATCCGCAAACGGAAGGGACAAATTATACCGTCTTTTTCACAGATGCGGCAGGTTGCAAGTCGGATACAATACAAGGAACAAAACGTTGCCCTTGTGCAACTAAAGTAGCCACTTTGAAAACTACGCCTATTGTGGTCTGTGAAGGCTTGAATGGCAAAGCAGAACTACAAACCAATGCCGTTTTAGATGCAGATGATACTTTTGAATACATTTTACACGAAGGTACAGCCAGCGTGATAGGCAACGTGATAGCCAAAAACCAAACGGGTGAATTTACTTTTGATGCCGCTAAAATGACGTATGATAAAACGTATTTTGTTCATTTTCTTGTAGGTAATAATATAAACGGTGCAGTATCAAAAACAGACCGTTGTTATGGCGAGTCCAATGGTGTTTCTTTAATTTTTAAGAAAAAAGCATTAGTTGGGTTACGTGGCGATACGACTATATGCGCAGGCGGTAATGCTACTATTGCACTTAAAACAAGCAGCAACAGTGCCTTTAAATTGGTATTGAGAAATATTAACGACAATATATCGACTACTTTAAACAATGCGCGCAATAATACGACCTCAACCGTTACCCCCTCAGTATTAAGCACTTATAAATTGATCGAAGCTACGGAGGAAAGTGGTTGTACTGCGCAAATAGGCGATTCGGTAGTTGTGAAAATACGCACACGCTTAAATGATACCATAGATTTGGCGGGTAAAGACCAAACGATATGTATTAAAACTGGGCAATTGGCGGCGGTTGCGTCTAATAATTATCGTTTTTCTTGGCGCAGTTTGAATGGGGTTACGATGGCAACACCGAATAGTGCAGCAACGGCAGTATCGGCACTAAGAGATGGCAAAAACACTTTTATATTGACCGTTCAAGACAGTATTTGCGCTGCCTACCGCCGATTTGATACGGTTGCTATATTCGTTCCAACGATACCTAATGCGCTCAATTTATCCTTAGAAATGTTCATGGGTGATACCATTACGAGTGAAGTGACAGAGAATGCACCCATTGGCACATACAGCGTCACGCGTTTGAATAACCCAACCAATGGGCGTTTTGACTTATTCAGTAGTGGGAAATTTACGTATATTGCCGATAATAGTTTTGCGGGTATTGCCAAATTCAATTTCCAAATATGCAGCGAATCTTGCCCAGGCTTTTGCGATACAGGTGATGTGCGGATATTGATTAGACCCAAACCTCCTAAGCCTGATACCCTTGTTGAGGTTGTTGTACCCAATGCCATTACACCTAATGGCGATGGTAAAAATGATACGTGGATTATTGATAACGTAGACAAATATCCGAAAAGCGAACTCATCGTATTCAACCGTTGGGGCGATATTATGTACCGTTCTAAACCGTATAAAAATGAATGGGATGGGATGAATAACGCTGGACAACCGTTACCTGAAGGGACTTATTATTATGTCCTGCGTTTGGACTTAAATAATGGTAAGGTACTGAGGGGGGATATTACGATTTTGAGATAAAGACATCATGTCACAGAGTTTAAACAGAGAAGGCACAG
>JAYVKQ010000800.1:0-15898 GCA_043768285.1 Saprospiraceae bacterium
CGAATTTTCAATCCATGTATGGCAACATTCAATCGGGTTGGGAGCGTTCAGGCTCAAATTTGAAACTCTCTTTTTCTGTGCCAGCCAATACAACAGCCGAAGTGCGCTTGCCCGTGTCGGATGCCTCAAAGGTGTTTGAAAATGGTCAAATACTGAGGGGGTATGCTACGAAAGTGGAGAATGGTAAGGTGGTTTTTGAAGTGGGGTCGGGGGATTATGTTTTTGAAATAAAATAAAAATGAGCCGATTAAATTTGTTAATCGGCTCATTTTTTATGTATTTTTGAGCCGATTAACAAATTTAATCGGCTCATGCAATATAATTGGCAACTATCGGACTGGCGAAACTTTCAATATGAAGTGAAAGATTTCACCCAAATGGCTTTGACATACGTGGAAATGGCAGGTCAAAGTCAAGGATATTTGAAAGCATTGAATACCGATTTTCAAGAAGTATCGTTGGTAGATATATTGGTTAAAGAAGCTATTAAAACATCAGCTATTGAAGGAGAGATGATTAGTCGAGCGGATGTAATTTCGTCCATTCGCAAAAATTTAGGTTATACTTCTCCTTCACATATCATCAAAGACAAGCGTTCAGAAGGCATAGCTATGTTGCTCGTTAAATCAAGGGAAGAATATGAAGCGGAGTTAACCGAAGAAATGTTGTTTGAATGGCATCGGTTATTAATGCGGGGTAATTATACTATTTCAGTAGGGCAATGGCGTACTCATAGTGAGCCTATGCAAGTTGTATCGGGAGCCATAGGTAAAGAGCAAATCCATTTTGAAGCCCCTCCTTCTCTATCTGTGCCAAAAGAAATGCACCTTTTTATAGAATGGTTTAATGCATCCAAACCCAACGGCGTTCAACCTATCCAAAATGTGCTTATTCGTTCAGCTATTGCTCATGTATATTTTGAAACCATTCACCCGTTTGAAGATGGGAATGGCAGAATTGGGCGCATTATTGCCGAAAAAGCCTTAGCGCAAGGACTAAATAGACCCATTTTGATGAGCCTCTCCACAGCCATAGAAGCCAATAAAAAAGCATATTATGATGCCTTACAACAAGCACAGCGCACGAATTCTGTTCAAGAATGGATTACTTATTTTGGGCAAATTATTATCACAGCACAACAAAATTTCATTCAATCCATTGACGTTATCCTTAAAAAAACAGCTTTTTTTGATAAATATAAACCTATTTTAAATAAAGAACAGGAAAAGGCTATCAGTCGTATGCTTGAAGAAGGAGATACCCCGTTTGTAGGAGGTATGAACGCGCGAAAGTATCAATCAATTACTCGGGTTTCAAAAGCGACTGCAACGCGGCATTTGCAGGATTTGGTTGAAAAAGGAGTATTATTAGTGACTAATAATGGGCGCAGTACCAGTTATTCTATCAATTTTTAAGCATGAATTTTGCACCAATCAATAACACAAGCTATGAAAAAATACATAATCCGTTTCAGTATATTCATTCTGTTACTTATCATTGTCAAAAAACTATCCTTCCCCTACTTCATCAATCGTCAAAATGAGCGCACATTGGCGGAAATAAAGCGCGTAAATCCCACTTATCACACTATTTTTTCTACATTTATTGCCGATATTGAAAAAGAAACAGGCTGGCGCGTGATGGTCACGAGTGGTTATCGTAACCATGAAGAACAAGCCGTTTTGCATCAACGCGATAGTCGCAATGCCGATGCAGGTAAATCCAAACATAATTTTGGAAAAGCTATTGATTTGACACTATATCAAAATGGCTGGCTATCCATGACGTGGCGTGTAAAAGCCTCTGCCAAAAACCGTTGGGAAAAAACGGGCGTTTTGGCTGTTGCGCAGAAGCATAAACTCAAATGGGGTGGTTATTTTAAAAACTATTACGACCCTGTTCATTTTGAGATTGAATAAAGAATAATCTATTCCTTTTGAAATAACTATTTCTAAATTTACTTTTACGAAAATAATTAATATTTTTGTAATCATAATCATTCTTTTATTGAGACTATGTAAACAAATACCATCTAAATGAGAAACGAGCGATACGAACTCAAAACCAATAGCGATGCTATGGTTTATAGATTTACAAGTGTTGGACCAAAGGGAAATATTCCAAAAATCGTAATTTATCAAGAAACAACCATCGATAATCTTTATAATTTAGCATTTGGTGACGAAAATGAAGAAGGTAATATTGATGATACCGTAATTACTAACAATGATGATAGTCAGAAAGTATTAGCGACTGTTGCAGAAACTGTTTACTCATTCACATTTAAGAACTCAAATGCGCTTATATTTGCACAAGGGAGTACTAAAGCAAGAACACGTTTATACAGAATTGGCATTTCAAATAACCTTGAAGAAATAATGCTTGATTTTGATGTTTTCGGTTTTAAAGATAAGGAATTATTCCCTTTTGAAAAAAACACTGAATATGACGCTTTTTTAGTCACACGAAAAAAACAAGATACATGAAAGATATAATTGAAAGTATAAATAAATATAAAGCCCCTATCATTGTAATTGATGGTGAACTTGATAAATATAAACAGAATAATAAATTTGATAAAAAATTAGCGCAGGCTAATAGTTTTATAGCAAAAGTGGGCATACCGACAGAGGTGTTCCATTCAAAACCTATCCAACAAATTCTTTTCTACAAAGAAAAACCTATTCGTCGTGTAGAAAAAGATGGTCAATGGTATTATAATATCGTAGATATAATTGAAGCATTGACGGGTTCTACTCTACCAAAAAAATATTGGGAACAACTAAGTAAACACCTTTATCATATTGAAGGTAAAAAAATTTGGGAAAAAAGAGCATTCATATCAAATAATGATAAAGTATATCCAATGGATGCAGCCACTTTGTCCAATATTCTTTTAATAATATCTACTACCCCTTCGTCAAATGGCTTTCAATCTTGGCTGTTAGAGAATGAACCTTCCCTATGAAGTCAATATTCACCAAATTAATCATTATATTTGTTTTAAATCCCATTCACGCCCAATGGAATATCACCCAATTTGGCGCAATCCCCGATGGCAAAACCCTCAACACCCACGCCATACAAACAGCTATTGATAGTTGTGCTAAAAAAGGGGGAACTGTCATCGTTCCCAAAGGCGTGTTTTTGACGGGTACTATTCACTTAAAGTCCAATGTAACATTAAAAATTAGGGAGGGGGGTACTCTTTTGGGTAGTGCAAAGCGCGATGATTATCAAAAAAATGATTGGTTCGCCTTGATATTGGCAAAAGGGCAGAAAAATATCCGCATTGTAGGTAAAGGCATTATTGATGGACAAGGGGCTGCCCTCGCCGCCGATGTCGAGCGTATGCGTCAAGCGGGTTTAATTAAAAATGTGAAACCGTATAATCGCCCCGATGAAAACCACCGTCCCCAAATTATCGAAATGGCTGATTGTCAAAATGTGCGGATTGAAGGTATTACTATCAAAAACGCCGCGTGTTGGGTGCAAACGTACCACGATTGTACGGATATGGTTTTCAAAAATATGCGCGTAGAAAGTACCGCTTTTTGGAATAATGACGGCTTAGATTTGGTGGATTGTCGTAATGTTTTAATCAAAAATTGCTATATCAATTCAGCCGATGATGGCATTTGTTTAAAATCATATAGCACTAATAAGTTTTGTGAAAATATCAAAATTGCACGTTGCACCATACGTTCAAGTGCCAGTGCTTTTAAAATGGGGACGGCTTCTTATGGTGGTTTTAAGCATATTCGGGTCAAAAACCTCTATATTTTTGATACGTATCGCTCGGCTGTGGCTTTAGAAAGCGTAGATGGCGGTGTGATTGAAGATGTAAAAATCAAAAATATCGTAGGACATAATATAGGCAATGCCATTTTTATCCGCTTGGGTATTCGCAACAAACGACCCGTTGGGCGCATCCAAAATATTACCATAAAAAACCTAAAAGCCACTATTCCAAAAGAAAAACCCGACAAAGGCTACCCAATTGAAGGACCTCCTGCGGATAGTATCTCGAACCTCCTCCCCTCCTCTATCGTGGGTTTGCCCAATCATCGTATTAAAAATGTTTTGCTGAAAAATATTGACATACGCCATGCAGGTGGTGGGGATAAAGCCATTCGCTGCATTTTACCTACCGAAATAGATAAAATACCAGAACACGCTGCCGAATATCCCGAATTTTCGATGTTTGGCGAGTTACCCGCGTGGGGCTTTTTTCTTCGACATACTGAGGGGGTACGGTTTAAACGTGTGAAATTGATTTTAGGCGAAAGGGATTATCGTCTCGATATTGTGAAAGATGATGCAAATTAAAAACGCATTTTAATTTGTTTGTTATTTTTGAAAGGTATCAAACTTTTCAACTTTATATGGTTTTGTTGGTATTCCCTTTTATTAAATGTTGTTGAGGTCAGGTTAAGTGCCGCTCAAAATATTGAGAATATATGTTTTTCAAAAATGGTTTATTACGAACAGAATTTAAGAACCATCGATGTGAAGTAAAATTGGCACTTTTAAACAGGAAACGGGTACTCGAAAATCAGTTTTCTTAACATTTGTCACTAATTTTGGCTTAAATCAAAATGTCCTTTCCATAGGCTTAGTACAAAATAGCTTTGATATGAACATTTTACTTGATGAATAAAATTATATAAAAAAAGGAAATATATAATGCCTAACCCATAAAAAAATGACTCCTTCCTAATTGTCTCCCAACCCTTATCGCTGCCACTTACGATATAAACCAGTAATTGGCAAAAAGGTTATCGTCTCGTCATCCCCTAATTTGATTGTTTATGTTGATGAAAATGGCGATGATAAACCCAATAAAAAGGAGATTTTACTGAGGGGGTAAGGCTACTGTGAAACATCTGTGACATATAGGATAGATATTTGTATTGTAAACCGTATTTTCTAAAATCAAAAAGGCTACTTATACCGTATATACTATTTCATCTATATCACAATATGCACCAATCATCATTTCTATTCTCGGTTTGTTTCCTGTTATCTACTTTTTCAAATGGGCAAAATACTGTCACGCCCAGTCGTGATGAAGCTGGAAGCATCAAAGGGGTCAGTTATCCAAGCCAATATTTTCAAAAAGAGCGTCAAATGCCGTGGGCATTGAAATACGAAGCCAATGGTTTTGTGCGCGATAATGACTATTATTTCAATCGTTTTGGCTTAATATCTGAGCATCGGTTGTCAAAAAAAATGAGTGTGAACATCACGGCGCGTACCTTTCGCAACAGTCGTTTGTTGTTTCAAGATGCCCTTGTAGAAAACCAAAAAAAGGCAGCGTGGCAGTGGGAACTATCCGCAGAACCCCGTTGGCATTTTATAAATCACGCCAATACTTTTGTGGGTAATTATGTTGGTTTGCGCTTGTTGAGAGAAACGGGTTATCGCTTGCCCGAAACAACATATAAAGTATTAGCCACGTTGGGGTCGCAGCAATTTTTCTTTTCCAGTCCTGAAAATAATATCGTAAATGCCTTTGATGGTAGCGTGGCGTTGGGTATTTCATATCAAAAAACGAAGGGTATTCGCCCCAGTTTTCAAGTAAATATGCTGCAAGGGGCTATCTTAAATGATATTTTTAGAAAATATACACCCGAAAACGCGCCGCCCAATCGCGCCAAAGAATATCAAGCCTTAAATGAGCAAACCTACCACCTCAAACTCGACCTTTTCAACCTCGTCACCAAAGCCGATGAACGGGATTTGGTAGGTGAAATACGCATAGGTTATGAGCAAAAAATAGCGAAATCGTCTTTTTCTATCAATATTGAAGGTCTTTTTTCGCCTTATCGCTTAAAAAACAATGAGATACTGAGGGGGTCGAAAGATGTGGCTACCACAACGGGCAGACGCTTTGGTTTTACAATCGAACCACGTTGGTATTATAATCAAAAGAAGCGCGTAGCGGATGGCAAATCGGGCAATAATCTTTTGGGCAATTATCTAAGTTTTGAAATGCTCTATCAAAATCAAGTCGTAACGAAACAGCATAATGACAAGACTATTGCCTTGTACGATATTAAAAGCCTAACTTTTACGCCACTTTTTGGCACACAGCAACAGTTCTCAAAGCGCATTTTCTACGATTTCAAATTGGGCTTCGGTGTTCGGACAGTTGAGGAAGGTAAGAAGTTTTATTTTACGAATTTTCAGTCGAATATTTATGCGGATATATTGATTGGGTTGCGGTTGGGAGATTAAAATATCTTTAGTACATTCATTAGAATTTCATAAATTTGAAGGTGTTCGTGTTCAAAATACTAAAAGAATAGTACATAATTTAGAAAAAAATAAATTCGTTTAATTCAAAAAAGGCTTTTACTTTTGTATCAAAATTAATTAACAATGACTTTTTCCTTTTCTCTCAATTTTGAAAATACAGATGATTTGCTCCAGTTTTTGAACGTGTTGAAAGAACGCGGGTTCGAGAAATTTATCCATAAAGCAAAACAAAAAAAATCCGTTACTCCCCCAAAAAGAGAATGGAAACATATTGGTATTGGTAATTTGAAAGGAGCTATGGATACTGTAAATATACGAGATTTCGCTTATGAAGATTGACCGCTTAGTTGATACAAACATACTGATTTACGCATATGATAGTCAATCAGCCTTTCACAGTAAAGCAGTTACTTTCCTGCAAGAGCCAAACATCAATTTTTACATAACAACAAAAAACATATCTGAATTTTTTGCTGTCCTTACAAAACTTAACCAATCCTACAAAGATATCTCCCTTTTTTACGACGATATTAAACGAAATACGACAATACTCTATCCTAAGAAAAAAAGTCTCCAAATATTAGAGATGCTTTTACAAAAATATCAACCACGCGGCAATCGTGTATTTGATATAGAGATTGTTTCAATAGCTTTATCAAACGGTATTGAAACAATAGCCACTATCAATGAGAAGGATTTCAAGCCAATTAGTGAAATTAAATTGCATGATTTTTAAGTAGAAATGATTATATTAAAAAAAGCCTTTCTGTCATGCAGAAAAGCTTTTTTATTGAAAAAATACTGAGGGGTCTCCCCTATTTCAATTTCCCACAAGACTTCAACACATTGGTATGATTGGTCACATACGCTGCATCATTGGCTTTTTTTGCTAACTCTAAGCCTTTTGTAGCATCATCGGCGGCTATATCGCATTTGCCCAATTTAGCGGCAATTTTTGCGCGTAAGTAATATGTCCAATATTCTTTATCTTTTTCAACCACTTTATGTGCCCACGCTAAGGCTTGATTGAGGTCGCGGTTGGTATCGAAATAGTATTCTGCCGCGCCAAAATAGGTATCGCTTGATACCTCTGCGGCACTCGTTTTTGACTGAATTTCAGCCATAATTTGAGCATCAGGGTCATGGGCAATATTGAATTTTACCTGCGTATTTTCCCAACGTATGGCAACTTTTGCCGATGTTTTTGTAAAATCAGAAAACGCCATCGTAAAGTGTTCTTCTTTGGCTGCCAACTTCTCCGATTTCACTTTAAAACGTAGTAAATCATCGGCTTCTTTGTAGTCATATGCGCCCCATTGGTCAGGTTTTTTACTTAAAATGACTGTCCACTCCGTTGCATTAGGGATTGTAAAAATACCATAAGTACCCGCAGCCACTTTTTGCCCTTCGATAGTGACATCAGTAGAAAGTTTCAAATTAGGGATTTTATTCGCACCCGTGCGCCACACTTGACCAAATGGCACGAGTGTGCTCCCTATCATTTTACGCCCTTTAAGCGACGGACGGCTATACTCAAGCGTCACAGTTGCCAAACCGACTTGCTGAATTGCCGTAGCACTTGGGCTTGGCGCAGGTGTTTGAATTTGAGCATTTAAAGAAAATGTAATTTGGAGTAATACAAATAATTGACATAATTTCTTTTTCATAATTGCGTGATTTTATGTTATAAATAATTGATTTTAAATAAATTAGAATATTTTTTTAACGTTTCAAATCCAAAACTAAAGTCTGAAATGCCCCTACCTCTACCCTACTCATATTGGATAGTTCAGCATCCGTCACCACGTTTTTAGCTTTTGAAAAGCCTTTTAAACGTTCATTAAAACGAGCCGTATTGACCGTTTGAGGCTTATCACTTGTGTTCATCACGACCATTACCGTCTCCGAAGCATTGTATCTAAAATAGACATACACGCCATCAACGGGCAAATAGTGCATCAATTTTCCATTGTGCAAAGGGGTTTTGGTTTTGCGCCACTGCGCTAATTTTTTCACATAATTATAAATATCCTTTTCTTTATCCGTTCTGCCGCTTTCTTTAAAAACACTGCGACTATCTTCTTTCCAACCACCGGGCATATCTTGACGCACTTTGCCGTCGGGGTTTGTGAAACCAGTAAATGCTAATTCCGCACCGTAATACCATTGTGGAACACCTCTACACGTCATCAACCATGCAATAGAAGACTTGTATTTATCCATATTTTCATCTAAAATGCTATACATACGCGCTAAATCGTGGTTATCCAAGAACGTCACGTTTTGTGTTGGGTCTTTATACAATATATCGTTGCCCAAACCTTGGTACAGTTGAATGACCCCATCATCCCAAGTTTGTTGTTTGGTCAAGGCTTCAATTACTTTAAAATATAAGTTAAAATCCGTCACGCCTTGCATATTGCTACTGAACTTCTTTGGTAGCGACACCCCCTCAGTATTATGGGCTTGATTGACGACATTTTTAATCCACGTTTCGCCAAATATGTGCAATTTTGGAAATTCTGTCCGCAAACGCTTTGCCCAACGCGACATAAATTTCAAATCATTATAAAAATAGGTATCCATCCGATAAGCATCTAAGCCCGAATACTCTAACCACCACAAATGATTTTGAATGATATATTTCTCCAAATGCGGATTGCCTTCTGGGTTCAAATCGGGCATATGCGACACAAACCAACGGTCTTGCGACCATGCGCGGTCATACTCCGAAGCATATGGGTCAGCAATAGTTTGGTCACGGTAATTCGTTTGTGTGAAGGTATCATATTGGTGTATCCAACTACTTTCAGGTAAGTCTTTTATAAAATAATTTTGGTCGCCAACATGGTTATTCACCAAATCCATCACTACTTTCATGCCCTTAGCGTGGCACATATCTGCCAAATCTTTATAATCCTTATTTGTACCAAAACGCTTATCTACTTTATAAAAATCGGTCATCGCATAGCCGTGATAACTTTCATAAGGTTGGTCATTTTCTTGAACAGGATTGAGCCACAAAGCCGTTACGCCTAAATCTTGCAGATAATCCAAATTATCCATAACGCCCTTCAAATCGCCCCCATGACGGAAGTACATTTTACGGCGGTCAATGCCCTTTTGGGTCATTTTATCGAAGCTATCGTTGCTATAATCGCCATTGGCGAAGCGGTCTGGCATCAATAAATAGACAAAATCTTTTTGGTCAATGCCTAAATTGCGGTTGCCTTTGGTGCGGGCATCAATGCGCCATTTTAAGGTACGCTTGTCCGTTCCTTTTGTCAAAACGATATTTACATCACCCACTTTTGCCGTATTTGCAATAGATAATGTGATAAAAAGGTAATTAGTGTTTTCGGGTCTATCAATTTTCAACACTTTAATGCCTTGATGAACAATAGAAACAGCATGGTCACGCACATTTTTATCGTGTATCATCAACTCTACAGTTGGGTCGCTAAAGCCTGTCCACCAATTAGGTGGGTCAATGCGGGTTTCAAAAGGTTCAGTGGTTGCTGTTGCTGGAATACGCTTTGGCGTTGGATATTTTATCCCATCTGGCAAACGCTGTTCTGGGTCAAAGACATTTTGTGCGAGAATACTGAGGGGGGTTACTAAAAACCCACAAAAAACGATAAGGACAAAAGCCAACAGGGTATTACATTTTTTATTCATTCTTGTTGTTGATTTAAGTAAATGATTAGGCAAAGTTATTCCAGAGTTTGATATTCAAGAGAATATGCGCTATAAATTTTGTTTGTTAATCATTTCAAATCCTTCACACACCGAAACCCCACGTGCATCAAAGAAGTCTCAGGCGAAGTAAATGACCGACCCGACACCCGATATCCATGACACCACGTATCTTCGCACAAAAACGAGCCGCTTTTTTGCGCTTTTTCAGTATTATTAATCGAAATTTTGCCATCTTTTTCTAAAGCATCTAACACCTCGGCATATTCAAACCGTCCATTGTCGCACCATTGCCAGACGTTGCCTGTCATATCCGTTAAGCCCAAAGGGGTTTTGCCAAATATGCCCACAGGAGAGGTGAATTTGAACCCATCCTCTACTCTATTTTTTATAGGAAAAGTGCCTTGCCAAATATTGGTGCGCCATTTTCCTTTTTCATCTTTCAAGTTATCGCCAAAAGAATATAAAGTTTGGTCGTTTTGCGCATTGCGGGCTGCGTGTTCCCACTCCCATTCGTGCGGAAGGCGTTTGCTTGCCCATTGCGCATAGGCTTGGGCATCGTTCCAAGATACTTGTGTAACAGGATGATTGTCTTTTGCTTTTGGATAGTCTTTGCCTTGAGGGTATTGCCAATTTGCGCCTTCTTTCAAAATCCATTTATTATCCGAACTGGCATCTATGAATGCCCCATTGCCAAATTTTTCTGCCTCTGTTTTATAGTTGGTCGCAGTGACAAATGCCCTAAATTGAGCCACCGTCACAGGCGATATATCCATAAAAAAAGGGTTGATATGCACCCATATTCTTGGGTTTTCAGTGACAATTCCAGAACTATCATTGCCGATATATGTATTACCGCCCTTGACGTAAATCATATTCTCTGGGGCAATTACCCCCTCAATATTTTCAGCTTTTTCATCAGCGTTTTGAGGTTTTTCTTTTCCTAAAATAGTTATAGTTGGGGTTAATTCATAGTATCTACTTATTGCTTTTTTATCATTTTTACAAGATATAAGTAATATTAAAAAATTGATAATCAATATCTTAATGCCTAACTTTCCAAAAGTTTTAAACTTTTGGAAAGTTGAAATGTGAATAGAGATTTGACAACTTTTTGAAAAGTTGTCAAATCTGAATAGGTCTATTAATTTATGTAGTCTTATCATCTCCTTCTATCAATTTACCCGTTTTTCCTTCTTTCAAATGATTAAAATTTTCTTTTGAAACCACTTTTAAACCCGTATTTTTTTCAAAATTCTGGCGGGCTTCTCCCCCTATTTTACCACCCAATTGCGCAGCTTCATGGTTTTCATTAAAGCCTTGTGCATCGTCACGCATGGCAATTTGGCGGGTTGCTTCCTCGCTAAATGCGGTCAAAATCAACTCCATCGGGGTCATATGGTCGCGTAGATTTTGTTTTTCTAAGCCTTTATATTGCGCGTGTTCGGAGGGCGACAAACCAAATGTACCTTTTGCAATCGTGGATGTCAAAACCGAATACTCCTCCCCTACTTTTACCCCCCTATTTTTCCATTCATCGGTCAAGCGTTTGCGGGTTTCTATGCTTTGTAGCCGTTCTTTTATCCATTCATCAGAGTAGCCTTTTGCTTTGAATAGGGCGATTTGGCGTTCTGTCATCAACTCGGGGTCTTCGGTTTCTTGAATAGTTCTTGTCCCTTGTTCAGCTAACCATTTTTTCAAGGGTTCAGCCTTTGGCGAAGGTATTGACATGACAATACGCAGCACCCCCTCAGTATTGGCGCAGTCTGTTAGGCGCAAACGCCCATCCGATGCCGTCAATTTCAACTGCATCCAAAACGGATGCGTTTGACTTTCTTCCGTAATTGATTTTTTAACCTTTGTCCAATAATTGCGTGGAATGGGGCTGTCCGTCAATACGTCAATGACATCCACAATAGAGAAATACACTTCCCCATTGTGCATTATTTTTCTGATTTCCTTCCCCTCAAAAGGGATAATACTTAGATTTTCCATACTTACATTGTTTTAAATTGTTTAAAAAATAAAATGATTGATATGGAATTTAAATATGCTGAAACTAAAAGTCAATTTATAGATTTTGAGGTTTAACCCGTGCCACCGCTTCGGAGCGGTGGCACGGATTTTAGCCAAATTTGTTGGTAGAATTACTTTAAACAACTTAACAATGATTTTGTGAACAAACCGCGACCCCCTCAGTATTCGCCACTATTTTTTCACCGAAAAACGATAAACCGACGTTGTTTTATACGTTTCATTAGGCTTTAAAGTAGTCGTTGGAAATTTGGATTGATTAGGGCTATCGGGATAATGCTGCGTTTCTAAGCACAAACCCGTGCGTTTTTGATACGTTTTGCCGCCCTTGCCATCTACTTCACCGTGCAAAAAATTACCTGTATAAAATTGAATAGCTGGTTCGGTGGTCAAAACCTCCATCACGCGCCCGCTTGTCGGCTCAGACAGCATCCCCACCGATTTTAATTGATTTGAACTATCCGTAAAAACCCAACAATGGTCATAGCCACCACCGAATTTTATTTGCGTATCCAAAGTATCGTTGATGCGCTTGCCAATGGCAGTAGCGGTTGTAAAATCGAAAGGCGTGTTTGTCACCGATTTCAATTCGCCAGTCGGTATCAAGCCCTTATCAACGGGCAAAAAACGGTTGGCATTGAGCATCAATTCGTGGTCTAAAATGCTGCCTTTGTCTTGACCTGCCAAATTGAAATAGGCGTGATTGGTCAAATTCAATACAGTTGCTTTATCCGTAGTGGCTTTATAATCAATGCGTAACGCATTATCTTTTTGTAGGGTATAAATGACTTCTACCGATAAATTTCCGGGATAACCTTCCTCCATGTCTTTACTCAAATAAGTCAATTTCAATGCGGGTTCTTCGCCCTCGATAGGCGTGGCAGCCCAAACCATTTTATCAAAGCCTTTTGTACCACCATGCAAAGTATTAGGCGCATTATTTATCGCCATCGAATACGTTTTTCCATCCAGTGTGAATTTACCCTTAGCAATGCGGTTGCCATATCGCCCAACCAACGCCCCAAAAAAAGGCGTACCCTTAATATATCCTGCCAAGTTATCACAACCGAGTGTAATATCTTCATACACACCATTTTTATCGGGTGCAGTCCACTTGGTGATAATGCCACCCAAAGTGATAATATCAATTTGCATACCCGCAGCATTAGTCAGCGCGTATTGCTCTACGGCTTGCCCGTCCGCTAATGTTCCAAAGGGCGTTTTGGTAATCGTTGATTTTTTCATATACGTCGTTTTTTCAGTATTTTTTTGCTCGCCACTTGTTTGTTTACAAGCAAAAAGGGTGATTATTGCAAAAAAGAGGGTCAATAGTTTGATTTTTTTCATGATTGAAATTGTTAGTTTTTATAGTAAAAAGGTTAAAAATTGCTAATTCTATGAATATTCGGAATTGAATTCCCAATTTTCATAAGTTTTAACACATTTAATTTTTATTATTTCATATTACGCCCCAAATAACTGGCATAATCGGGAATAATTGTCTCATATTCGCCGTGCATCAAAGGGGATGTCAAGATAAAATCTGCCGTTGCCCTATCGCACGCGAAGGGAATATTCCAGACCACACCCAAGCGCAACAACGCTTTAATATCGGGGTCGTGTGGTTGGGCTTGCATGGGGTCCCAAAAGAAAATCATCACGTCAATTTTGCCTTCCGCTATCATCGCTCCTATTTGTTGGTCGCCGCCTAAAGGTCCACTCAATAGGCGCGTGACGTGAACATCAAGGGCTTCTTCCATGAGTTTACCCGTAGTACCTGTGGCATATAATTGGTGTTTTGATAGCACCGATTTGTTGTAGATAGCCCATTCAATTAGCTCAGCTTTTTTGTTGTCGTGAGCTATTAACGCTATGCGTTTTCGAGATGTCAATTTTCTTATTTTTTCCATAAATAAAGGTTCAAAAAGTAAAAAACATGAGTACGTTGCGTGCCATCGCGCTCTGCATGACTAAGGGGGTCTAAGCTACAATACTTTCATTTTCGATTGTAATGTCTCCATCGGCAAGCGATATTGTTCGGTAATATCATTAAATTCTGATTGATAAAACTGATAAATGGTCTCAATCACCATTTGGCGCAATTGCTTGTTATCTCTAAAATCCTGTGTTGTTAATGCCGATTTTTGACTGTCTTCTAATAATTTTATAAGCCCACTTTTCAAAGGATTTGATTTCAGATGGGCAATTGCTTCGTCCGTGATTTCGGGTTTTGAGGTCGTCAAATCCTTAATTCGTTTCATAATGGCTTCGGCTTGTTCGTCTTGTAGGGCTTGCAATTGCGTTTTTATTTTCTCAATCGCTTTTTGTTTTTCGGCAGATTTGGCTTTTTTCTCCTTTTTTTCTTCAATATCGTTGGTAAAATCCTGTCGTAAAGCCTGAATAAAAAAACCAGCAATATTATTTATCGCCCCTTTTTTCTGCGTTTCTTCGGTTACGCGAATGGCTTTTTCAATTTTTTCGATGGATTTACCTTTCAATTCTGCCATAAATACTGAGGGGGATACCCCAAACTCCGTCACCACTTTATGTTGAAACTTGATAAACAATTGGTCTTCTGATACATTGTACGCCACATTGGGTTCAGCCACTTTAAGTGTTTTTTGGGCGTATTTGTTATCCTTGCCATGAAACTCAAAAAGCAAACTTTCAACTTTTCTACCTCGTTTTACTTTTCCTATTTTGGTTATAGTTAGGTCGGTATAGTGGTTTATATCAGCATGGGCGGGTTCAATTATTTTTTGATAAAAATTGGCAAATAGGGGGTATTCCGTCGTGATTTCAAAGATGCGTTTCAGATATTCAATGTCTAATTGCCTTCTACCGATGCGTTCATATTGTTTTAGGTGTTCATATATGCGTAGGGTATAGTTGCTTTTTAGGCTTATTATATTTTCAATATCATAACTTGTGAATTTCTCCTTCAATTGTAGTAATAAAGGCTTCATTTCTGGGTGAATACAGACCTCAACGTACTCATTTTTCACCCTTGCCCCTTCTTCTAAAGCCGCTTTAAGGGTATCCGACATGATAATAATGGGATATTTGCGCTCACGAATCGCGCCTTCGACTTCATAAGGCACATAAAAAACCTTGCTCAATAGATTGTCCGTTGCATCGCGCAGCAACTTGTAAGAAGCATTGTCTTTATGCAGCTTAAAGTCATCAATCACATCGCGCAGATATATTCTAAATGGTTGAAAATCAATATCATCTGGGCGGATTAAGGTCAATAGTTTGGTAAATACACGGGTTTCCCATATATCGAATTTGTATCTTGCTTCTACCAAATCGTTAGACTTGCGTATCAGTTTTATACCTCTGTTTTTAGACGCGATGGATTTCATAAAAGATGCTATGTATAATAGTGAAAGTCTCTAACTATAACTTATTTAGGAGTAACTATAACTTATTTAGGAAAAATATGCTCCTTTTGTCTTTTATTTCCTAAATCGGTTATAGTTGGCTTATAAACAGGGGACAAGGTATAAAAATAGTTTTGAAAAGTTTTCCTAAATTAGTTATAATTTTTCCTAAATCGGTTATAATTTTTCCTAAAAGAGTTATATCTATTCCTAAATTAGTTATACATAGTCCTAAAAAAGTTATAATTTTTCCTAAATCGGTTATAAATAATTGTGTAAGCATATGATTATCAATAAGTTATGAGGGTATAAAATACAAAAAGATAATAAAAAACATAAAAATACAACAACATCCTTTTTTGCTGCTGCTGTTTTCCTAATTTAGTTATAGTTGGTTTTTATTACGTGGAATAGGTTATAGTTAAAGATATAATGACAGGATAGTATTTAGTAAAAAAATTTGTGAATTTAATATTTTTGAAATGCGTTTGAACTTAAAAAATGAAAAAGGGGACAAGCATTTG
>JAYVKQ010000801.1:0-7377 GCA_043768285.1 Saprospiraceae bacterium
AAAATAAATTGGGTTTCATAATTTTCTTAGATTGAATGAAAAAAATGGGTGGATAAGTAGCGATTTCAAAGATAATATAAAAACAAGCGACAAACAATAATCTCATTATATTTTTCAAAAAAAATTACTAATTTATTAATTAAAAATAGTATCTTTGCACCGCTTTTTGAAAAGGAGTAAGTTTTTTAATAAAATTACACAAAATTTCCCCTTTCACACCAACTTGTACAAACGAGGCTTATCCAATTAATCATTCATCTTATATCAAATTTTTTAATAGAAACCTATAAAGCAAACGAATTGACAATTATTTTAATATCATATTAGGATATTGATAAAATTTGGTACAATTCGTGGCTAATATATTTTTTACATAAGAATCTTTTTTAATTTTAATTATATCTAAAATCATGGCAACGAAAGATTTGAAATACACGAGGAACATCGGTATCGCTGCGCATATTGACGCGGGCAAAACGACTACTACCGAGCGTATCCTATATTATACAGGTATTTCACACAAGATTGGCGAAGTGCATGATGGTGCCGCTACAATGGACCACATGGAACAAGAGCAAGAACGTGGTATCACGATTACTTCAGCAGCAACTAAAACTAAGTGGTTTTGGAAAGGTGAAGAATATCCAATGAATATCATTGACACACCGGGTCACGTGGACTTTACGGTAGAGGTTAACCGTTCTTTGCGCGTATTAGACGGTTTGGTTTTCTTGTTTTCAGCAGTTGATGGCGTTGAGCCACAATCTGAAACGAACTGGCGTTTGGCGGATAACTACAAAGTTCCCCGTATCGCTTTCGTCAACAAGATGGACCGCGCTGGCTCTGACTTCTTCGCAGTAGTTGCCGATATGAAAGCGAAATTGGGTGCTAATGCTATTCCACTTCAAGTACCTATTGGAAATGAAGAAAAATTCCAAGGTGTTGTGGATTTGGTATTGAACCAAGCCGTTATCTGGAATGAGCATGATCAAGGGATGACATCACAAATTATTCCTATTCCTGATGATTTGTTAGAAACAGTTGCGGAGTACCGTCAAAAGTTGATTGAAGAAGTAGCGGGATATGATGATACCCTTATGGAAAAATTCTTTGATGACCCAAACAGCATCACCGAAGATGAAATGCGCAAGGCTATCCGTTTGGCAGTGTGTGATATGAAGATGACACCTGTTATGTGTGGTTCAGCGTTCAAAAACAAAGGTGTTCAAGCCTGTTTGGATGCGGTATGTGCCTATTTGCCATCTCCATTAGAAGTAGAAGCGATTAAAGGTACTAACCCTAAGACAGATGCAGAAGAAAGCCGCAAGCCTGATGTAGATGCACCTTTCGCTGCGTTAGTATTCAAAATTGCGACAGATAAATATTTGGGTCGTTTGATATATACACGCGTTTACTCTGGTCGTTTGGAAGCAGGTTCTTACGTTCTTAACACACGTTCAGAAAAGAAAGAACGGGTTTCTCGTTTGTTCCAAATGCACGCCAACAAGCAAAATCCAATTGATGTTGTAGAAGCGGGCGACATCGTGGCAGTTGCTGGTCCAGCGGATATCCGTACTGGTGATACGCTTTGCTCATTAGAACACCCAATTGTTCTTGAATCAATGAATTTCCCTGAGCCAGTTATCTCTTTGGCAATCGAGCCTAAGACGCAAAAAGATACGGACAGAATGGGTATGGCTTTGAATAAATTGGCGGAAGAAGACCCAACGTTCAAAGTACGGTATGACGACCAAACCAACCAAACGGTTATCAGTGGTATGGGCGAGTTGCACTTAGAAATTTTGGTTGACCGTATGCGTCGTGAATTCAACGTAGAATGTAACCAAGGCGCGCCTCAAGTAAACTATAAAGAGGCTTTGACACAAACAGTAACACACCGCGAGCGTTTGAAAAAACAATCTGGTGGTTCTGGTTTGTTCGCTGATATGGAATTTGAACTTGGACCTGCCGACGAATCATTCTTACAGAGTGAAGATTTCAAAATGGGCAAGAAGAAATTGCAGTTTGAATGGGCAATCGTGGGTGGTTCAATTGATAAAAACTATATGAAGCCCGTTACCGATGGTTTCACAGCCATGATGAACAACGGTATTTTGGCGGGTTACAACATCGAAGCGATGAAAGTGCGCGTATTCGATGGTGGTATGCACTCTGTGGACTCGAAGCCAATTGCCTTTGAATTGTGCGCGAAAGACGGCTTCCGTGAGGCTGCTCCTAAGTGTAAGCCTATTATCCAAGAGCCTATCATGAAATTGGAGGTAATAACACCAGAAGAGTATGTGGGTTCGGTTATTGGTGACTTAAACCGTCGTCGTGGTTTGCCGAAAGGTCAAGAAACACGTATGGGTGGTGCAGTTGCTGTTCAAGCGGAAGTACCATTGGCACAAATGTTTGGTTATGTAACTGAATTGCGTACCATCACATCTGGTCGTGCATCATCTACAATGGAATTTTCTCACTATCAAGAAGCTCCAGCGGGTATTGCGAAGGAGGTAATTGAAAAGGCGAAAGGTCTTGTAAAAGTGTAATTATATCGAGTTTTGCTCGATTTTAGATATTTTAAACGCCATACAGCTACGGTTGTGTGGCGTTTTTTATATTTTATTACTGAGGGGGATTGATAATTTAGGAAAAAATAAATTCGTTTGTTTCAAAAAAGGCTTTTAAATTTGTGGATAATCGCACACTGTTTTCCGAAATCACTTTTAACAAGCAAAACTCAAAAGATATACTATGACAGAACAAGAAAAACGTCAACTATTATTGAGGCGTGCCTCATTGTTACAACAAATTCATGCAACAGTAATTTTTGAAAAAGAAATGTTAAAAACCGTTTCATTAAAACAATTACAAACCTTGCGAGATGCCATATTAGACGAACTAATAGAAGGCGACAAACGTTTAGGTATTAGAAAACAAAAAGAATGTACCATGCAAAAAGAAAAAAAATTAAAACTTGATGAACTGATGATAACCTTTGGTTCAATGTACACAGAGCAAGAAAGATTAAAGTTTCAAGCACTCTGGGAGCCTTTTTATATGTCACTTTCTGAAATTGATAAGAAGGTGGCTATAAATGCTTGGATGAATTGTATGCACGATAATGCTAAAAAATTTAAGGAAGAAGCTATTGTTTATTCGGAAAATGCAACACTTGAAGACCGTCAAAGTGTATCAGAATTACTCAATTCAGTTAAAGAACATCCGTTTTTCGTCAGAGAGGCAATGCCTGTATAAATGATTTGTTTCGCAAACCATGAAAAATTTAGGCATAATACTACTATTTTCATCTATTCTCTTTGCACTCATTTCATATGTCTTACAAACATATGAAAACATTTTTACCCCCGACTTTGAGTTAAGCGATTGCCAATCCTATCGCAATGCAGCGCATTACCTATTCTTTGAAAATGTTAAACCGCACCCAACACGCCCACCTGTTTTTCCTTTTTTTATAGGATTACCCTACTATTTCAAGGCTTCACCGTTCTTTTGTACCATATATGTGATGGTTTTTAATTTCATTTGCCACCTATTCACCATTGCTATTTTATTTAAAATTATAGAAAAAATATTAGGTACAAAAAAGGCTTTTTACCTAAGTTTATTATATGCTTGCAATATTGGGTCAATCGTCATCAACAATCAAACATTGACAGAGCCGCTTTATACCTTATCCTTAGTTGCCATTGCTTATTTTTTGCAAAAGTATATACTTCAAAATGCTATTAAAAATGTATTGTGGGCATATCTATTATTGTGTTTGTCTATTTTGATACGCCCTACATTATTGCCTTTGTTTTGGATCGCTTCTATCGGTGTTTTCTACCTTATTTATCAACAAAAAGAGCGTTTAAAATACGGTATCGTCGCCTTGAGCATACCCCTCAGTATTTTGGGCAGTCACGCCTATAATATGAAGGTATATTATGGAAAACCGACTATTTCATTTATTGGACCCTTAGCTTATTTTACTTATTTAACGCCTTATGCCGACCAATATGACACATATCCCGATTGGCAAAACCGCTTGAAAGCGTGGGAAATTGCCAAAAGACCGCGTATGAACCTATATGAACAACGCGATACAGTGTCTAATATGGATTGGGTTGGGTTAACGACTTTTGCACAGCAAGAATTCATAACCACTGCCCAAACCAAGCCAAAAGCACTTTTTATTACTTATATCCATCATATCGCATCCAACTGTGTGGCGTATTCTATGATGACAATGTGGTTAGAAAATATTAGGAAAGATACTTTTTTTGAAAAGGTAAAAAAAATAGCATCGCATATCACAAGGCTTCAAAATACGGTATATTCAAGTGCTTTTTTAATGTTATTGCCTGTTTTGCTTTTTTCTAAAAAAATAAGACAAGAGGGAATAAGTTTTATTTTACCAATTGGATTAATAGGCTTAACAATCATTTTCGTATCGGGTATTAGTATCACGCAAGGCGATAGATTTCATATTGTATTTGCACCTTTGGCTTTGATTGTCTTGAGTTATGGCTTCAAACTCTATATTTTTGCTAAATAATTCACTGTTTAGACGAAAATCCACCCAATCAATTCAAAATTCTTTAACTTTATCCCTTTAATAATATAACCAAGTAAAGTCATGAAAAAAACTACGATAGGCATTTGCCTAATCCTTTTAAGCCTCCCAATACTGAGGGGTCAAGATAAAGGGAAAAAATTTGACGATAAATTTCGCCAATTAGAAGAAATACTACCTACGCCCAATAGCTACCGCACAGGGTCAGGCGCACCCGGTCACGAATATTGGCAACAACAAGCCGATTATAAAATCAAAGCCGAGTTGAATGATGAAAAACAAATTATCACGGGCGAGGAAACCATTACCTATACCAACAATTCGCCTGATGCCTTGAATTACCTTTGGTTGCAACTCGACCAAAATACCCATAATAAAAACAGCATTTCTGCCACCTCCGACCAGTCGAAAATGGAGGAGAAAATGACTGCTCGCGCGCTCAAAATGATTGACCCGCAGACGGATTATGGCTATAAAATTGATTATGTGCGCGACGCGATGGATAAAGCGATGCCTTATACCATCGTAGAAACCATGATGCGGGTGGATTTAGCGCGTCCGTTGCGAAAAGGTGAAAAAATAACGTTTAAAATAAAATGGGCGTTCAATATCATTGATAGATTGGGCATGGGTGGTCCGCGCAGTGGTTGGGAATATTTTGCCGAAGACAATAACTATCTTTATACTATTGCCCAATGGTTTCCGCGTATGTGCGTCTATTCGGACGTAACGGGCTGGCAACACAAGCAATTCTTAGGTTCGGGCGAGTTTACCTTGTCTTTTGGCAACTATGAAGTGGCTTTGACCGTTCCTGCCGACCACGTAGTAGGTGCAACAGGCACTTTGCAAAACGCAGCTCAAGTATTGTCCGCTACCCAAATGGAGCGTTTTAATAAAGCCAAATCGGCTTTCGATAATCCTGTTATCGTTGTAACGGAAGCAGAAGCGCGTGAAGCAGAAAAAACAAAATCTACGGCTAAAAAAACGTGGATATTCAAGGCAGATAATGTGCGTGACTTCGCTTTTTGTAGTTCTCGCAAGTTTATTTGGGATGCTATGGCGGTCAAACAAACCGATGGCACTACGCCTTTGGCAATGTCATATTATCCAAAAGAAGGCAATCCGCTTTGGGAACGCTATTCTACAAAGGCAGTGGCGCATACGTTGAAATGGTATTCGCACCATACGTTTCCTTATCCCTATCCAGTGGCTATATCGGTGCATACTGACCAAATTGGTATGGAATATCCGATGATTTGCTTCAATGGTGGTCGTCCAGAAAAAGATGGGACTTATAGTGAGCGCGTAAAATATGGTATGATTAGCGTCATTATTCATGAAGTGGGACATAATTATTTTCCCATGATTGTCAATTCAGATGAGCGTCAATGGACATGGATGGATGAGGGTTTGAACTCTTATTTGGAGTTTTTAGCCGAACAACAATGGGAGCGTGATTATCCAAGCCGCAGAGGACCCGCCGCTAATATGGTGGACTATATGAAAGGCGACCAATCGCGTTTGGAACCCATTATGACCAACTCCGAATCACTTCGTCAATTTGGTAATAACGCTTATGGTAAACCTGCTACGGCGTTGAATATACTCCGCGAAACGGTAGTTGGGCGCGAAATATTCGATTTTGCATTCAAAACCTACTCAAATCGTTGGATGTTTAAGCACCCAATGCCCGCCGACTTATTCCGCACCATTGAAGACGCTTCGGGCGTGGATTTAGATTGGTTTTGGCGCGGCTGGTTCTACACAACGGATAATGTGGATATAGCCGTGGATAATGTCAAGCATTTTCGATTGGATAGCAAAAATCCAGATGTAGAAATGGCTTCTAAAAAAACGGAAGGTGATAGTAAAGCGCGAGGCATTAGTAGCATCCGCAACAAAAAAGAAATTGCGAAAACACAAGATGAAAAAGATGCTAATCTCCGGGATTTTTACTCCGATGATGACCCTTATGCTGTGTCGGTTTTGGATAAAGATGAATATCAAAAATATATAGCGAGCTTGAGCAAGACGGAAAAGGAGACTTTAGAAAAAAATAATGGTACTAATTTTTACGAAATCACTTTTAATATGAAAGGCGAACTCTTGTCGCCTATCATTGTTGAGTTGCAATTTGCCGATGGTACGAATGAGTATCACAATATCCCCGCTGAGATATGGCGCATGGGCGATAGAAAAGTAACCAAAGTATTCAAAACTGCCAAGCCAGTGAAGCAAGTGGTATTAGACCCTTACCTCGAAACGGCAGATATTGATACCGAAAATAATTATTTCCCATCAAAACCACAAATGACCCGCTTTGAAGTTTTTAAAGGCGGTAATATGGGTCGCTTCGGTGGCAGTGGCGAAAATCCAATGCAACGCGCCAAACGTGCAAAAGAAAAAGAAAAAGAAAAACCCGCTAATGGTGGAGGCAATAGATAAATTTTCTTAAAAAACAGTAAAAATACTGAGGGGTGCTTGATGTTCAGTCAAGCACCCTTTTTTTATTTTTTTTAAACAATAATGCTTATTTATGCTTTATGTATAAATAAAATAACCGCACCAATGCCCAAACAAAAAAAAAATCAGATTTGCCCGAAAAAATATGTGTGACTTGCCAACGTCCTTTCGCATGGCGTAAAAAATGGGAAAAAGTGTGGGCAGAAGTCAAATATTGTAGCGATAGATGTCGAAATGACGCTAAATTGAAGAAAAATGAAAGTCATTGAAAAATATAATTTAACACCCGTGGACATCAACCGCATCGTCGAAATGGCGTGGGAAGACCGCACGCC
>JAYVKQ010000802.1:0-2184 GCA_043768285.1 Saprospiraceae bacterium
CTATCGGCATCTTCGTATTTTAATCCGCGCTTGGTGAGCATAGTGACAAACACATCATCACTTTTGACTTTATTTTCAGCAACGTGGAATGTATCTAAGGCAAAACCATAGCGAATAGTCGGGTTTGCCACAAAAAGCGCACTCAATTTGGGCTTATCTATACGAGGCTTATAAACGAAACTTGTCAGTTGCGTAGCTTCCGTAAGAAATAAGGACATCGTGCTGATGGCTGCGGTAGCGGTCAGATTAACGATGGCTTTTTTAGTAAAAATCGAGTTTAGATTTTTTACAGAAGGATTTTTATAGAATTGTGTAATTTTATTTCCAAAATCTATGGTTGTTATCCTTAATTCCTGTCCTCGGCTTTTTAGTAGATTTAGTTTGTTTTTCTCAAAGTCAATTTTATTCATTGTTCTATACTGTTTGTCTAAAATTGTGTCCTTTAAAATTGTTAGAGTAGCTGCAATGTTCCAAAACCTAAAACGCAAAAATAAAACTTGTTTTCTGAATTCTCCTACACTTTAAGATATTTTAACATTTTAAATCAAAAGAAATGTCATAATTTTATACGAAGTGCCATAAAATGTCATTTTATTGCACTTTTTTCAAAAAATACTGAGGGGTAAATGAGTCGGCAATTGGTACAGTAGGCAATACAGTTATTCTAAAGTTATTCTGCAAAAACCATATCGGGGACAATCACTTTTCCTATTTGCTTTTGCGCACATAGTTTATTGAATTGCGCAACATTGTTTTGTATCAAGTCACTCATCGTCTTTTTATGCTTTTGCCATTCAGCGTTCAGTTCGCCATAACGTTCTTGCTGCCCTTTGGTGACGTATGGGGTATTGACATCCAATTCGCCTTTCAAAAAGATATAATCGGCACTCAATTTATTTTCAAAGTTGATGACATCATCGTTAGACTGCGAGCGCGTTTGCACAATATTTTCTTCCCAATCCGTAATTTTTTGCATCGTTTTTTTACCCGTTTCTACTACTTCTGTCATATCCGTTTTATCGGCTAAGAGGTCAACCACATCACTTATTTGCTTACGTACTTTGCGCATTGCGTTCACGGCGTTGTGCATATCATTCACGCCATCTTCGATTTGGGCAGCCAATTTTTGTTGCGCCTCGTAATCGCTTTGCGGATATATCAAACGCGGGTCATTCAATATTTTAAAGGAAACCGTTTTTTCGACACCATTCATTCTAAATCGAGCTTGATATGCACCGGGTGCCGCCTTGCGCCCGTCATAACTGCCTTCTATAAATACGTGTGGTACAGCTGCCATCGTGGCGTAACGCATATCCCAAACGAAGCGGTTTAAGCCACTGCGTGTTGGTAAAATAGGGTCTGCCGAAGGACCGCCCACGAAGGACACAAACTTTGTATCGTATTTATTAGTGTACTTTCTAACCAAATTGCCTTTTTCATCAAGGATTTCGAGTGAAAAAACCATTGATGTATCCTTCTTTTCGGACATATTATAATACACAACTACACCCGATGCAGGATTGATACCCGCAAAACCATTTCTACCCATACGAATAGTATTATCATCGTCATCGTCAATACGGTCAAGTGGGCTATTCGCATATATGCGGTATGTGTCCTCGGGTTTGTAAACTTGAAAATCAGCTTTATTATTGCTGAATTGTCGAATAATACTCAAATCATCTAAAACCCAAAACGCGCGGCCCATTGTGGCAGCTATCAAATCCCCTTTATGAATTTTCAAATCTGTTATAGGCGTGATGGGCATATTGAGTTGAAAAGGTTGCCATGTATTGCCACTATCATAGGAAATATACAAACCCGTTTCAGTACCACAATATAGTAAACCTTTGCGAATATCATCTTCGCGTATAACCCGCGTAAATGCGCCGTAAGGGATGCCTTTTGAGATATTTGTCCACGTTTTGCCATAGTCAGTGGTCTTAAATACTGAGGGGGTAAAGTCATTCACTTTGTAGCGCGTTGTGGCGATATACGCCGTGCCTTTATCGTGTGGTGACACTTCTATGCTGTTAATCAATGTCTCATCTAAACCTTTAGGCGTAACATTAGACCATGTTGCACCATTATTTGTTGTGAGATGCACCAATCCATCATCGCTACCCGTCCAAATGACACCTTTTTCATGCGGCGACTCAATGACATAACTGAGCGTACCATAAT
>JAYVKQ010000803.1:0-14414 GCA_043768285.1 Saprospiraceae bacterium
CGTTGCAGTGCAACGTCTCTACGAAAAACCCGAATATAGCCTAACATTAGGAACTATAAATCCTTAGCTTAATAGCATTGGACTAAAGTCGCCGCTACAAATAATAAAATGAAAATGAAAGCAAGTGTCAATACTAAATATGGTTCGCCAGATATACTGCAACTCAAAGAAGTTGAAAAACCGACACCCAAAGACCATGAAGTGCTGATAAAAGTACACGCCACCACCGTTAACCGCACCGATACGGGTTTATTAGGAGCGGAATATTTCCTCGTCCGCTTGTATTGGGGACTTTTTAAGCCTAAAAAAACAGTCTTGGGCAGCGAGTTTGCGGGTGAAATAGTGGCAGTGGGTAAGGCTGTGAAATCCTTCAAAATAGGCGACCCAGTTTTTGGTTTATCGGCTGAAAATTTCGGGGCGCACGCCCAATATTTATGCTTACCTGAAAAGGGTTCTTTAGCTTTAAAGCCTACGAATATGACATACCAACAAGCTGCCGCTATTTGCGAAGGGGCTTATTTAGCTTTAAATTATTACAAAGCGGTCAATTTACAAGCGGGTCATAAGATACTGATAAATGGTACAACGGGTTCGATTGGCTCGGCGGGTGTGCAATTGGCTAAATATTTTGGGGCAGAAATCACCGCCGTTGCCAATACAAAAAACTTGGATTTGGTGAAATCATTGGGGGCAGATAAAGTGATTGATTACACAAAAGAAGATTTTACGAAATGGGCAGGTAGCTATGATTTTATATTCGATGCAGTTGGTAAAAGCTCTTTTTTAAAGTCAAAGCACTTATTAAAAAAAGGCGGTATTTATTTCAGTACCGAATTGGGATATGCTTATGCTAACCCTATTTTTGCGCTTTTAGGTTTAAAAATGGACGGTAAAAAAGTGATATTTCCCATTCCAAAAGACGATAAAGAACAAGTCGTTTTTTTTTAAAAAATCATTGAAGAAGGGCATTATAGAGCCATTATTGACAAAATTTACCCTTTTGAGCAAATTGTAGAGGCATATAAATACGTTATGACAGGTGAAAAAACGGGGAATGTGGTGATAAGTGTTCCGATGTGAGCGTTCTATTTAAGAGGCAATCACCCCCTCAGTATTTAGCCCATTTTAAAGTGACAATAGGCTGAAATCAGTTTTTTAAATTCAAAACACTTCATTTTTTTTGAAAAATCCGTTTCCTAATTCGGCTCAACGATTGCGGCTGAATACCAAGATAAGAGGCAATATAATGCTGTGGTATCTTTTCCACCAATTCGGGACGCTGTTTCAAAAGATTAAGATACCGTTGTTCAGGTTCTTCATTAGTGAGCATTTTATTGAGTTGTGAAATAGAGCGGAAAGCATTTTCAGCCATCACCCTGCCCACACGGTCAAAAACGGGGTAACTATCGTACAATTTATAAATGTCTGTTTTTGAAAATTGAACCACTTCACACGGTTCAAGGGCTTGCATATTTTCAACGGTAGATTGACCCGTTAAAAAACTGGAATAGTCCGTGTACCAACTATCGGCAAAGAAAAACTGAATGGTGTTTTCAAGCCCATCTACGTTGTAAAAAACCCGCATACAACCACTGTTGATAAAAGATATTTTGTTGCAAATTTGCCCTTCTTGAAGCAAAAATTCCTTTTTTTTGAATTGTTTTACTTGTAAAATCTTAGAAAAGGCTTCTTCTTCCTCTTTGTTTAAAGAAACGATGGATTTGATGCTTTTCAGAATTTGAGTAGTCATTTTTTGATACAAAATTAATTTGTATCAAAGATAGTATTTTATCTTTTCCTGCAAACAACTTTACATCGTTGTATCATTTTTAAAATTTTATACCCGTCATAATGCCCAAATTTGAGCTTTTAAAAACCTTGTCGCCAATGCCCGCTACCTCCCCTTGTCGCCTGTCTGTTTCGTATTCTACACCAATTGTGAGCATGGTTTTTCTGTTTTTGAGGGGCATATCATAGCCAACACCAACAGCAAAACCACTCCCAATGGCAAATTGATGGTCAAAAGTTAGTTTTGCCGTATTGCGGTATTTTTGCGTAAATTGCGTGATAAAAAAGTAATCGCCTTGCAAATACAAGCCTTTTTTACCCATTTTATCGAATGGAAAAAATTTGGTCGTTAGCGCAGCACCCCAATAATTGAAAAACATTTCATTACCATTATCTCCCGTTGAAGGACCCGCACCCAGAGACTTGTATTTCAAACCAAAATTGAAATGGTTGATTTTTTTGAATTTATGGTAAGCAGCTAACGAAGCCAAACCACCGCCCGAAGTTCCGAAATTCCCGGCATCATATTTCTCTTTCAGACCACTGCCAAAAATGGTAACACCGTAGCCGCCTCTAAATTCAGCGTAGGTAAAAGAAGTGGGTTCTTCTTGGGTTTGTGTTTGGGTAAAAGCCGTTTTTTGAATACCTAAAATGATTAAGACTAAGATGGAATTTTTCATTTTTGTTGGATTTAAAGATGATTTTGATGAAAAAATAGGTGAAATACTGAGGGGGGATAACTTTTGGAGGGTTCTAACCCTGTCCATTACCCACAAGTGTCAAAATCCAAAAACCCGAAGGGTTTGAACGTGAATAACCCCCGATGCCATCGGGGGGCAAAGTGCGGGAACGCTTGCTACAACGCTGAAAGCGTTGAATGTTCGTTTCCTATTGACAATCCCCACATTCAACGCTTTCAGCGTTGTGGCAATTGTTCCTTGTATCGTGCCCCCCGATTGCATCGGGGGTTATTCACGTTCAAACCCTTCGGGTTTTTGGGCTCAAAAAAGATGTGGGTAATGGACAGGGTTTCTAACCCTCCAAGAGTTGCATTACTTGCCGCCAAAAGTATAACCAACAGCAATATTTATGATAAGCGGGGTATTCGCCAAACCAATATTAGGTGCTTTCAGCGTCTCGTTCTTTTTCGATGTTTTATTGAAATACATGAATTCGTCGTTGCTCAAAGTTGTTCCAACGTTTTGCCAATAACGGATACTTGAACTGGTGGTAACACCTTGTAAAAACTTATTTTCACTATTTTTAAAAGGAAAATAACGATAATACAAGCCAAAACCCAATGTTATGGTTTTAAAATCCTTTAATTTATTGGCGACAGTTTTCTCCACGTCTTTTTGATAAACTTCCCAACTGTGCAATTTGGGTTCAAAACGAAGGTCTAAAAAAGAGTTGAAACGATAACCCACGCCAAACCCTGTTGAATAGGGCAAGTGCAAAACGACATTTTGGTCTTTAAAAGCCCCCACAACGGGCGGGTCGAGTGAAAACCCATGTGAATAGTCGAAACTGACCCTTTTTGTGAAATAATTAAATTCAATATTGCCACCTTTTAAGGCAGTGGGCTGAATAAGACCCGCCAAGATGCTGAACTTATTGCTGTATAAAAGGTCGGGTTTTTCACCATTTTGGGCAAAAGAATGGAGCGTTGTCACCGTGATGCACACGATTACAAGAACGATATTTTTCATTTTGAAAAAGATTTAGAAATTTAAAAAAAGTGAGAAAATAAGGAAAAATACTGAGGGGGTCATTTCAAGCCACCATGATTAAAAATTTACACCAACTACTAAACCGCCTTGGATAAAAGTATCAGGTTTGCCGCCACGAGGACCAATATTCACCGTGTTTTCGCCTTTGGCGTTGCCAATAGCTCCAAATTGGGGTATCAGATAAAGGCTGGTTTTTGTTTTATCGGTCAGTTTAAACTTATAACCCAAGTTGGCTTCCCAAAACACGGTTGTTGTTTCATAGTCTTTACCGTCTATTAGGTTTTTTGTTCCCCACGCATACCCCACATTGGCTTTAGCTTCAAGGTGTAAACCTTTCCAAAAGTATTGGCGATAGCCGAGTATCAGCATGTACTCATTGATTTTTTCAACAACATCGTGTTTGACATTTGGGCGAATATATGCCCCAATCAGTACGTCGCCTTTCCGCTTTTCGGAGGCGGTAAGCGTGTAACTTGCCTGTAAGCGGATAATCCCCACGTTGGGTAAAAAGGGTTGGACAAGCTCTGTTTCAATACCCCATTTTTTAGGCGTACTATCTTGGGCGTGGGCATTAAAAACAAGGGAAACTAAGAGTACAGTGATTATTTTTACGAACTGTTTCATCTTTACATTTTTTTAAAATTGTTAAAAATTATGATGCAAAGATGGGGGTGGTAGAAAGTGAAAAACGTACACCCAAGTTAATAAAATGCTTTTGGTTAAGTAAATTTTTGATTTTACATAAAACGTGTACTTTTAGGCGTTATTAAAAATATTCTCAAATTCATTCTGACATAAAATGGAAGAAAATGACCTATCAAGGCTCTCCCGTTTAACCGCTATTGTGACCCAATTGCAAACCAAACGGCTCATAACAGCTCCTGAATTGGCGCAAAAATTTGGGGTCAGCGTCCGCACCATTTATCGAGACATTCGAGCGTTGGAGGCTTCGGGCATACCCATTTTTACGGAAGAAGGCAAAGGCTATTCGTTGGTGGAAGGCTACCGATTGCCGCCCGTGTCGTTCACCGAAAGCGAGGCGAATGCCTTGATTACGGCAGTGCATTTGGTACAATTGAATAAAGACCAATCGTTTATAGACAATTATTTGAATGCGATTACTAAGGTAAAAGCGGTGTTGAGAAGCGATACGAAAGACAATTTAGAATTATTGTCCAACCGCATTAGTATTTGGCAAGGTTCAGAAACCCAAACGCAAAGTCAAAATCTTTCAACACTTCAACTGGCAATAACGCATTTTAATTTGGTGAAAATGACTTACAAAACGGTTGAAAAAGAAGATATTTCTCAACGCACCATTGAGCCTTTCGCTTTGTATAGTCAAAACAATAACAATTGGAAACTCGTAGCATGGTGTCGTTTACGAGAAGATTTTAGGGTATTTAGAATTGATAAAATCGTAAAATTAGAGGTGCTAAATGAAAAATTTGAACCCCATAAAATGACTATTGGCGATTATTATGAAAAATATTGTACCCCAATTCAACCCCTGACATACGGCTGTCACAACCCTCCCTCACCTTTGTATCATTCTTTAATTTTAAAATAAAAATGATATGGAAATCATGGAAAATGTCAAAAAATCAGCCGATGTTATGTCTCCCGAAGCCTTGTTGGAACATTGGCAAGGACACCGCCGATTGACGAGGAAAGTGATAGCTGCCTTTCCCGAAAAAAACTTTTTTGCGTTCAGCGTAGGCGGTATGCGCCCGTTTGCGGTGTTGGCGATGGAAATTTTAGACCTTACCGAATTTGGTATTACAGGTATTATAACAGGTCGTTATCCCAGCATTCACGACTTGCCGCATCACGAGAACAATCATAAAAAAATGCCTAAAACCAAAGCCGATTTCTTAGAAAAATGGGATGATGTTACGGCTCAACTCAATGATTTATGGCAACAAATTCCCCTTGAACGTTTTCAAGAAATGGAAGTCGCATTTGGGCAATATGAAAACGCCGTTATCAATTCTATTTTCTATTATATTGATAATGAAATACATCACAGAGCGCAAGGAACGGTCTATTTAAGGGCTTTGGGCATTGAACCACCTATGTTTTGGGATAGGTATTGATATATTTTATTTCTATACATTAAAAAATCTTGAAAATAAGGAGGGGGTAAATTAGGTTAAAGTGTCTTTCACTTGAACTCTATTTACCCCCTCCCTATTTTTAAGATTTTTTAATAAAAGTTGAAGTTATGACTAAAAAAATAACATGGGTGTTTTTCGCCTTTTTTGCCATTTTGATTGGCATTATGCCCTTTATTATTCTCGCAAAAGGGCTGAAATTCGGCATTGAGGAAACAAAAGATGCAGTCCTTTATGCCAATTTTTTTTGGAAAAACAGTTTTTACGCACACGTTATAGTAGGCGGCTTACCCTTGCTATTGGGGTGGACACAATTTATACCCAAACTAAGGACAAAGTATCCCAAAGTGCATAGGCTTTTCGGTAAAATCTATGTCGTCACTTTTCTGATAACAGCATTATCAGGTTTTTTCATTTCTTTTAATGCCACAGGTGGGCTAATACCCGCTTTAGGTTTCGGTACAGTAGCGTTGATAGCTTTTTTTACCACCTTAAAAGCCTACTTAGACATCAGAAAAGGGGATATTAAAAGCCATCAAAAAATGATGATGTATAGTTATGCTTGTTGTTTTGCGGCTGTTACTTTTAGACTTTGGCAAGTGCTGTTGCACATAGTCATAACTGATTTTGAGGTTATTTATCCCATTGCTTCTTGGATGGGTTGGGCACCTAATTTATTGGTAGTTTATTTCATTATTAGAAAAAAAGAAAAATATGCTTTAGTGCCTTCTTGAAACGACCCCCTTGATGCCTTTGGCTTCATCAAGCTGGAAGCATGACAGTATTTTATCCATAAAATGGGCTTTACTGTCGAATAGATTTCTTCACGCATAGTTTTTCTTTGAATTTTACACAAAAATTAGTTTTACTACAAAATTGAAAAATTGAAAAAATGAAAGAACTAAAAAAGTATTTAACCATCAATAGCCTTTTTTCAGCTACAAGTGGCTTGTGTATGCTCTTGTTTTCCGATAAATTGAACGTGTTTTTTAATATCCCAAACGCATACATATTTCCAGTTTTGGGTATTAATTTACTGGTGTTTGCTGCCTTCGTTTGGTATGTTGCACAAAAGAAACGCGATGATAAAACTTGGGTCAATCTGATTACGGGGCTTGATGCGTTGTGGGTTATCGGGAGTTTGGGCATTATTATTTTTCAACTGTTTGGTATAACAACTAACGGATATGTAACTATTGGCATTATCGCTCTTTGGATTGCTTTTTTAGGCTATAAACAATATGAAAATAACAAGATTTAACCCCCTTCAGTATTTTTAATAAAATCAATCCAGTAACAATGAAAAATCAACAATTAGTATCCATCTTATCCAAAAATTTCTTAATCCGCTTAGGCGTAGCGGTCATTCTTTTAGTTCACGGAATGGGCGGTATGTTCAACAATGGCGTGAATAATTTTGGTAATCTCTACCTCAATCAAGTGGGTTTTGCGCCTTTTGGATTGGTGTTAGCTTGGGCGGTAAAACTCAGTCATGTCGCTTGTGCGGCGGCTCTTTTGCTCAATCGGTACGTTGTGATAAATTCAATTATCACCATTTTCATCTTGATAACGGGTATCGTTATGATACATGGAAAAGAAGGGTGGTTCGTGGTCGGCGGCGGTAGAAATGGTATTGAGTTCAATTTCATCTTGATTTTGATACTTGCACAATTGAGTTTTGATGCCTACAAAATGAAAAAATCATGGAAAGACTAATTTGAGGTACCCCTCAGTATTTTGACTAAAAAAAATGTAAAAAATGGCTAAAAACGAGACAAATTCAAGTGATTTTGAAGACATAAAAGTCAATATCAAAATCAAACTGGCTGCCTTATGGACATCCGTAACGCTCTGTTATTTATATGGCGACTATTTTGAGTTGTATGTGCCTAAAAAAGTCGAAGGCTTAATAAGTGGAGACAATCTACTCAACAACCCAATGAATTTATTTGCGGCATCGGTATTATTGGCAATTCCTGCGGTCATGGTTTGTTTATCTGTCTTCTTGAAACCTGTCTTAAACAGATGGTTAAACATATTATTTGGCTTGTTTTTCACGGCAATTATGCTCTTAATTGCGGCAACTTCTCTTACCGAATGGCGAGTATTTTACGTGTTTTTAGCCATTGTTGAAAGCATTTTAACAGCTTCAATTGTTTGGCACGCTTGGCATTGGACTAAAATAAAAAATGAAACAAAATGATGGAAAACAAGGAATTAGCCCGAATTGCAGGCGTTTTATACCTTTTTTTAGCCATTACGGGTGTTTATGGCTTGATATACGTTGGTTCACAAACCTACGTGCGGGGCGATGCGGTGGCTACGGCTCAAAAAATGCTCGCCAATGAATTCCTATTTCGCACGGGCATAGCGGGCAATCTTATCAGCCAAACTTTATTTGTGTTTTTGGTCTTGGCTTTTTATCGTTTGTTGAAAACGGTCAATGAACATCACGCTAAATTGATGGTGGCTTTGGTGCTTGTCTCCATTCCTATCACGTTTATTTGTGAGAGTTTTAACATTACCGCTTTGATGATTTTGAAAGGAGATATATTGCCCTCTTTCTCACCTCAACAGCAACAAGAATGGGCGATGGCATTTTTAAAAATGAACGCCAATGGCATTTTAGTCGTTGAAATATTTTGGGGGCTTTGGCTCATTCCATTGGGCTTGTTGTTTTACAAATCGGGTTTTATGCCCCGTATTATTGGCGTATTACTCGTTGGTGGTGGTATTATGTACTTGATTGAGGTGTGCACAAATGTGGTTTTTCCAGAATATCGTGCATTTATAAATCCCATTACTTCCGTGATTTTACCCATATCTGAATTTTCAACTATTTTGTGGCTGTTGATAAAAGGTGTTAAAACAGTTAAAAATGACCCAAATACTGAGGGGGGTAAAAGCAATTATTAAATTGAAATAATAACATTGAAATCATGCAAAAATTTGCAGTAACATTTGCCGTAGCACTCTATGCTATCGCTGTACCCGTTTTAGAAATAAACGAGACGCACGTTTTCAGTCCCGATTGGATACCACACGCCAAAATCCATGAAGTGTGGCAGTTGATAACCAATTCTTCCATTGGTTTGCTCTGTTTGTGGTTGGTTTGGGGGCGAAAAGAATACCTCATTCCTACGCTTTTGAGCCTTTTCGTTACGGGCGGTTTTTTGATTGCGTTTTTCATCAGAGACTTTTACGGTGGGTCTATGAAGTTTCAAGATGGGACTGAAAAAGTGCTATCAGGCATTAATATCGGAATTTTAGGCTTTGGAACGGCTGCGGTTTTCCTCTTTTTTTCCCTTTTTAAAACGATGAAAAATAAAATAAAATAAATGAAATTTTAAACTTAATGTTTATGAACTCTACTTCGTTTAAAAAAAATGGAATTATCGTTTTAACGCTCATCAGCGTAGGCATTTGGGCATTGTTACTATGGCAACACTTTCATGATGGTGTCCCAAGCCATAGTTTCATGGCACGAAAAGATATGCCGTCTATTTCAAATTGGTGGGGCGCAATTTTATTGCCATTATTGACCTATTTTTCACTCCATCGCCTACAAAAAAGGATAGATACAGTGGGAGAAAACAGCGTTATACCCGCTAAACATATACAGTCAATAGGGCTATTATTTCTTTTGGGTTTGATTTATACAGGCACAATGTCCTATTGTTTTATAACCGATAAATCTGATTTGAATGGGATGCTTTTTCAAGGGTTATTCCTATTAGCTGTCCTTTTGCCGATATTTAGAGCCGAGTTTTTATTGGGTTTTGTCATTGGGATGACCTATACTTTTGGGGCTATTTTACCTACTTTTATAGGTTCAGTTATTGTGGGAATTAGCTTTGTGGCGCATAAATTTGTTTATCCTTTTGTTTTGAAAATGTATAGAAAAGTGAAATAAGAGACCCCTCAGTATTTCTGATGTCAAAGTCATTTTTAGCGGTAAGTATGTTTTAAAACATACTTACCGCTAAAAATGACTTTAAATTTGGCGGTATCTCTATTTTTTTATACCTTGCCGCTAAATTTAAAATATTAAGACATGGCAAACAATCAAATCCTCATAGGTCGAAAAAACGAATTAGAGACCTTAGACCGTCTTTACACAAGCCCAAAATCGGAATTTCTCATTGTGTATGGCAGACGGCGTGTGGGCAAAACCTTTTTAATTGACCAAAAATTTGATGAACAATTCTCGTTTCGCATGAGCGCATTGGCAAATGCGACTGGGGAACAACAGTTAGCCAAATTTCAAACACTTTTCAATGCTTCGGTGGACACCACTTTGGCATTGGAGAACCCACCTAAAAATTGGTTGGATGCTTTTCAATCCATTATCAAATGCGTTAATGTAGATACCCGTTCTCGTAAAGTTATTTTTTTCGATGAACTGCCGTGGTTTGATACACACGGTTCTGATTTTATCCTCGCCCTTGAAGATTTTTGGAACAATTGGGCAGCACGACGTTCGGATATTTTATTGATAGGTTGTGGGTCTGCCGCTTCATGGATGGTCAATAAACTCATCTTAAATCGTGGGGGTTTGCACAACCGTATTACAGAACGTATTGCCTTACAACCTTTTACGCTTAAAGAAACAGAAGCCTTTATACAATCAAAAGGCGTTATTTTTGACCGCTACCAATTGCTTGAATTGTATATGGCAATGGGCGGTATTCCTTTTTACCTCGACAATGTGTTGGTCAATCGGAGCGTTGCTCAAAATATTGACCGCATGTTTTTTACGCCAGGTGCCATTTTAAATATAGAATATATTGCTCTATATCGCTCCCTTTTTAATCATTATGACAAACACGTTATGGTTGTTGAAGCCTTAGCTGAAAAATCGAAAGGCTTAACACGCACTGAATTATTAGCTGCCACTAAATTATCGGACGGTGGTTCCACGTCTAATATTTTGGACGAATTGGAACATTCGGGTTTTATTCAACGCTATTTGCCCTTTGGCAAAACTAAAAGAGACGCACTTTATCAATTGATTGACCCTTATACTTTGTTTTATCTCACCTTCGTCAAAGACGCTAAAGCCAAAGGGCAAGGGGCTTGGTTGGCGCAAGCCGATAGTCCAAAATGGCGGGCATGGAGTGGTTATGCCTTCGAATACATTTGTAATTACCATATTGATGCAATAAAAAAACGATTGGGCATCAGTGGCGTTTATACCGAAATTTCCACTTGGCGCAGTCAATCCAAAGAAATGGACACACAAGGCGCACAAATTGACTTAGTTATTGACCGCAACGACAGGGTCATTAATATTTGTGAAATCAAATTTTCGACGGACGTTTTTTCCGTTACAAAAACGTATGCCGACAACTTACGCAATAAATTAAGGGCTTTCCGAAGCGAAACAGGCACGAAAAAAACCTTATTTTTAACCTTAATAACAACGTATGGACTCAAACACAACGCTCATTCGCAACAATTAGTCAATGATACTTTGGATATGTCCGCTTTGTTTGAAGACTAACGCTTTCGATGTCAGATGTCGGATTTATGATTTCGGCGGCACACATTCCGACATCCGACATCATAAATCCGACATCGTGTTACCCCCCTCAGTATTTTTGTGATAAAATAGAAAAAATGAACGTGTTATTAATTCAAGCATATCAACCCAGTTGGGTTCAAGATTTCAGTAAAATTAGAAGGGTTATTGACGAAGCCCTGCAACCGCTAAATGTTCCCATAGAACACGTTGGCAGTACCGCCGTACCTCATTTAGCCGCAAAACCGATTATTGATATTGACATCATTTATGACGAAAATACTAATTTTGAAGACATCAAAACGGGATTAGAAAAATTGGGTTATTTTCACAATGGCAATCAAGGTATTCCTGATCGGAATGTGTTTAAAAGAGGTAAAATGCTTGTTTTTCATCCTGTTTTAGATAAAATTGTGCATCATTTGTACGTGTGCCTAAGCGATAGCGAAGCGTTGCAAAGGCATATTTTATTGAGAGATTATCTTCTTGAAAATGAGGATGCAAGGGTTTATTATCAAAATCTGAAATATGCGATTGCGGAAGAAGTGAATCAAGACAAAAAGCAATATGCTGCTTTGAAAGAGATAAAGACAAAAGATTTCATTGATATTATTATTGAAAAAGCTAAAAAAATAGTTCCGTTATGACAACCAACCCAATAAGAATGAATTACAGATTAGCAAATATTATTTCAACCATTGGTCACCCTCTTTTAACTGTTTCAATTTTTGTAATAGTTGCCCTTTTTAATTATGAAGGTTTTTATAAAGCTGCTTTAATTTCGGGCTTAATACTTAGCTGTGTTTTTATTCCGCTAACTATAAAAATGTATAAAGGCTCGAAAAACGGTACTTATACCAATTTTGATGTTTCCGACAAAAAAGAGCGTCAAACTTGGTATTTATACGTACTTATTTTGCTATTCATTCTGATTGTTGTTTTGTTTTTGACCAATCAATCGGAAAATTTAAAGGGGTATTCTCTGTTTTTCTTTCTACTATTATTGATTTCTAAGATTTGTAATTTCTACATTAAAAGCTCATTACACGTCTCTCTAAATATTTTTTTAACGTTTTTAATGATGCAATTGAGTGTAACATTGGGTATTGTTTTTTTTGTTTTTGTCTTGCTCATTGCGTGGTCAAGAGTTGTTTTGAAAAGACATACGTTCGAAGAAATAGTCTATGGCGGCATGATTGGTTCATTGATTGGCTTTTTATCTTTTGTCACTATGTCTTAGACCAAATTTATTGATTTTTAGATACAAAAAAGGGTGAAATACTGAGGGGGGTAAAATGAATGTAAAAAATCTTTTTTTATTAGATAGTTTAGGGGCATTACTATCCGCAATCATGTTGAGATCGGTGCTAACAAGGTATGAAACCTTTTTTGGTATGCCTGCCGATGTGTTGTACATTTTAGCTGTTATCCCTTGCGTGTTTGCTTTTTATTCTTTCCTATGTTTTTTAATTAAAACAAAAAAAGAGCGACTTTTTTTAACAATCATAGCCATTGCCAATCTTCTATATTGTTGTCTGACAACGTTTTATATCATTCAACTTTATCAAAAACTAACTCTTTGGGGTTTGTTTTACTTTATTGCTGAAATAATTGTAGTCGTTGTTTTAGCATTGTATGAATTGAAAATTGCTAAAAGTAGTATTGAAAATTAAAAAATAAAATCACCATGCTCACGCACATTAATCCAAAATTGCCGATGCGGGATAAAGCTGCCACCAAAGATTATTATATCAACAAATTAGGTTTTAAAATATTGGGGAGTGCAGATTATGCCGATTATTTAATGGTTGAAAAAGACGCTATTGAAATCCATTTTTTCCTATTTAAAGCCCTTGACCCCAAAGAAAACTACGGGCAGGTGTATATTCGTACTGATAATATTGACCAATTGTATCAATCATTATTGGATAAAAAAACGGACATTCATCCTAACGGGTCTCTCCAAATAAAACCGTGGGGTCAAAAGGAGTTTTCGGTGCTTGACCCTGATAATAATTTGTTGACTTTTGGACAAGGTGTGTTATAAATGAGTTACGATTAGTATATAGCAATATGATAATGATCGTCATGCCGCACCGCATTACACGGTGGGCGGCGCACTTTATGATGATTTTCAAAACCCAAACGCTTTTTTAAATGCGGTTCTATGAGGATAAAATTGACATGATTATCTTTTAAAAATAAATTTAATACCTCTTTTGTGCGTGCAGCATCAAACGGGTATTGGCTTTTTCGCCTTTGCGATATGATGTTTTTACTCATAAAACTATATTGCCAATAACCTTCTTCTGTACATTTTCCAGCATAATCTTCTTCACCACCGTGTGGTGCTTCGTTCACGCCATAACCCAACCAAGATGGGCGTTCAAATGTCGGTAATTTGGTCGTGGTATCAATATACTGAAAGGAAAAATCTATCTTTCGACCATCATTGTGGCTCAAATGCGGCTCTAAGGGAAATCCATCAAAAAAAGGGAAATTGCAATCTAAATACGTGATTATCAAGCTGTTAGTCGTATCTTTATTCAGTTTATTCGCCACATTTTCAGACATTAAACGCAATTCGGGGACGACATAATGCCGATTGAGCAAGACGGTATAGAAATTATGCTGCCGCAAATAAGGGTGTTCATCATCATACGGCATCGGTACGCGCCCACTCGATTTTGCTAAGGCAGGTACAATCCAAAACGTTGCAATGGTATAAAGCAAAGCGAATATTGCCGTCCGAAACAATAGGCGATATATGCGCAAAAGGCTTAATCTGTTTTCGATAAATGTGTAGATAGGAAGGCATAATAGTAGCACAATGCCGCCAATTTGGGTCAGCAAAGTGAGTAGTACAAATAGAATGAAAATGCCACTGTATTTTAGAAATCTCATAGAAAAGTTATCTTGCTTTTTCTTTAATAATATTGACTATATCTCGTGCCGCATTTGGCTTCGCTAATGTAAGAATATTGCGCGAAAGTGTGGCTAATTGCGTATCATTTTTCAATAATTCATAGGCTGTTTGTAGCATTTTAGTATCTGCTTCATCATTTCTGACCAATATAGCTGCGCCTTGTTCGACCAATGCCATTGCGTTTTTGGTCTGATGGTCTTCCGCAACGTTTGGAGAAGGTACTAATACTGAGGGGGTACCTGCCAAGCACAATTCTGAGACGGTCAATGCGCCAGACCGTGCAATAATGACATCTGCAACAGCATATACCAAATCCATTTTATCTAAAAATGCTT
>JAYVKQ010000804.1:0-4834 GCA_043768285.1 Saprospiraceae bacterium
CCGCAGCGTTCCGCAAAATCGGTCAATATCAATTGATCAGGCTGCAATGGCGATGTACCAAATGGAGGCAATGACAACACAGCCGGAAATTTACCACCGCCCGAAGGCACGCAAAGGTAGCCCCACACTTTGCGATTGTCAATTTGGTCAAGCGAAATCATATACACCTTAGACCCATTTGGGAGGGTCTGCATTTCAGAAAGTTGTGGGTTCATGGGCACAGCTGCCAATTTACCTTTTTGGGTTTGCCAAAAAGCGTCAAAGTCCGCAGGTTCTGCCTCCAAAGGTTTGATATTGAAAGGCTCGATGGCGATACTTTTCATATCCGATCCATTTTGATTGACCCTTATGAATACAATACCTGGACTATTGACTGTAAAATTGATAATGCCATCTTGCCCGCCGTTGGCTTCAAAAGTGCCTTTTGTAAAAGTTGCACCAGGGTTAGTAGGGTCATATGTGAGCTCATAACTACCCGCACCGCTGCCCGAAGAAGCGACGCGCAGAGATATATTTTCGCCCACAGAATAGGCGCGTTTAGTATTATCAAATTTAATTTTTACTTGGGCAAGAGCACCATTGGGCAAGCTGAACAAGGCTAATAATAGAGTAGCCAGAAAGTTGTGCCTTCCGTTAAAATGTAGTAAGTTCATAGTTAAAAATGTTGTTTTGTTTTTTTGAAATATGCATATTGAGGGTTATGTTTTTTATAAAAAATTCATAATCAATATTTTATATACAAAAACTAACACTTAGCATATTTTCAATTATCTTCAATGGATATAAATTGTCGTTTGCAAATGCAAAGATAAGTCTTTTTTTTGAAAGTGAAAGTAGTGTTTTGATTGTATCTTTGAAATATGAATTATTATAATTGGTAAGCGTTTTACGTTTCCTATTTCTGAACCGAGTAAACGAACTTGATGATTGATTTATTATTGAAAAGATTCAATTATCAAATGCACTTGTAAAACTTACGCGCTTATAAATCTCAACACTGTGAAATAACCATTTCTCAAAACAAATGTTTTCGTTATAAGGTTATAATTATTTTGTTCCTTTGCACCATAATTTCAATATCACCCACACATTATTATATATGACAGCATATATGCTCACCATTGGCGATGAAATTCTCATCGGGCAGATTACAGATACCAATTCCGTTTGGATGGCGCAACAACTCAATCTACAGGGTATTCGCATTGTAGGCAAAGCGAGTGTTGGCGATGTGCATGACGATATAGTTCATGCGATAGATGAAGCCCTACGCAAAGCTGACCTCGTGTTGATGACGGGTGGATTAGGCGCAACAAAAGATGATATTACGAAAAAAGCCATAGCTGATTATTTGGGCGTGGATATGGTTTTTCATGAAGATACATATGCTCGTATGACCTATTTTTTCAAAAAAATAAATCGTACAGTTAGCGATATAAACCGCAATGGGTGCTATATGCCCGCCAATGCCACGATATTAAACAATGATAAAGGACTTGCCCCCGCTATGTGGTTTGAATTGTCTAAAAATATGTTGCATCAAGCTGAAAGCATGACTGCGGGGAGGGGTAATTTCGGATTTCAGATTTCAGATTTCGGATTAAGCAGTCCGAAATCCGAAATCCGAAATCCGAAATTGTTAATTTCTATGCCAGGCGTACCTTATGAGATGCAACATTTGATGAGTGACAAGGTATTGCCGCGCTTAAAAGCGTCTTTCCCCATGTCGCCTATTGTCCATAGAACAGTTTTGACGGCAGGCGAAGGCGAAACCATGTTGGCAGAAAAATTAAGTGATTTTGAAGACAGAATACCTGACAATGTGAAATTAGCCTATTTACCCTCACTCGGTACAGTACGCTTGCGCTTAACTGCAAAGGGCGATGATGAAGCGGCTTTGAATATCCAATTAGATGCCTTAAAAGCCGAAATGGAAAGTATAGTAGATTACGCAGTAGCTGGCTATAACGAGGATACAATGCCCGTTGTAATAGGTAGAATGTTGGTTGAACGGGGCATTAAAATCGGCTCGGCAGAAAGTTGTACAGGCGGCTATTTAGCGCATTTATTGACGAGTGTGGCGGGTAGTTCTGCCTATTTTGAAGGCAGTGTGATTGCCTATTCTTACGATTTAAAAGAAAAACTCTTAGGTGTTACGTCTGAAACGCTCAATTCGGTAGGCGCAGTGAGTGAGGAGTGTGTTAAAGAAATGGTGAAAGGTGCGGTCGCGCAAATGAATGTAGATATTGCCGTGGCAGTGTCGGGCGTAGCGGGTCCCAGCGGAGGTACACCCGACAAACCCGTTGGTACGGTTTGGCTTGCTGTAGGTAATGCTGAGGAAGTGATAACGACAAAATTAGGTATAGACCGAGGGCGTTTGAAAAATATAGAATACGCTGCCAACGTGGGGCTGAATTTGATTAGAAAGTTTTTATTAAGTAAAGAAAAGGCGTAACTTTGCCAATATAATTTTTATACAATGTCAAAATTTGAACTCATAATGCCCAAAATGGGCGAAAGTATCATGGAAGCGACTATTTTATCGTGGAAAAAGAAAGTAGGCGATACAATAGAGCAAGACGAAACCTTATTGGAAATTGCTACTGATAAAGTGGATAGTGAAGTGCCGTCTCCTGTTGCAGGCGTGATTGCTGAAATATTGTTCAATGAAAATGACGTAGTGAGTATTGGTAAAACCATTGCCATTATTAATACTGAAGTAGCCGCAGAAGCGAATACTACACCCCAATTGGTGATACCTTCCATTGACCCACACGACCCCGAATTAGAAAAAATAGATGTGCCTTATGTGCCAACTACCAATGGCAATGGTTCTCATACATCAGAGGCGCATATAGATGTGGCAAAAACAAGCGAAAGCATCCGTTTCTACTCCCCACTCGTCAAGACTATTGCCAAACAAGAAGGGGTGTCGGTATTAGAACTTGAAAATATAGCAGGTAGTGGACAAAGTGGGCGTGTGACAAAAACGGACATTTTAAATTTTGTAGAAAATAAAAAATCCGAAATCCGAGATCCGAAACCCGAAATAGTTACCCCCTCAGTATTACAGCCAATCGTGGCTGAAAAAATTGCGTTTACACCACCTGCTGTTTCCGTTTCAGGCAATGTGGAGATAGTGGAAATGGACAGAATGCGCAAACTCATCGCCGACCATATGGTGATGTCGAAGCAAACGGCGCCGCACGTTACGTCATTCGTAGAAGCCGATGTGACGAATTTAGTGAACTGGCGCAATAAAGTAAAAGGAGAATATCAGAAAAAATATGGAGAAAACATCACTTTTACCCCTATCTTTGTAGAAGCTATATGCAAAGCCTTACGCCAATTTCCGATGGTGAATTCAAGCGTAGAGGGTACAAAAATTATTATAAAAAAAGATTTGAATATCGGTATGGCAGCCGCTTTGCCTTCTGGCAATCTGATTGTACCTGTGATAAAAAGTGCAGATATGTTGAGTTTAGTGGGTTTGACGAGTAAAGTGAATGACCTTGCAAACCGCGCTCGCAACAACCAACTCAAACCCGACGAAGTGCAAGGCGGAACATTTACGCTGACCAACGTGGGTATATTTGGCAATGTGATGGGTACGCCCATTATCAACCAACCGCAAGTAGCCATAATAGCAACGGGAGCAATTAAGAAAAAACCTGCTGTGCTCGAAACGGAATTTGGTGATGTGATTGCCGTGCGCCATATGATGTTCCTTTCGATGAGTTATGATCATCGCATCGTAGATGGTATGATGGGCGGCTCGTTCTTGAGAAAAGTCGCAGACTTATTAGAGCAATTTGATGTAAATAGGACAGTATAACTTTACCCTCCTTGATGCTTTTGGCTTCATTAAGCTGAAAGCATGACAGTATTTTTAAAATATATGAACTATAAAAACGTTTGTTACAAAACAATATAAGAAATATTTCATAGCAAACACTGTTGTTCAACCGATTATGAATTTTAATAAAATAATCTATATTCTATGTGTTATATGCCTTTCTTTTCAAGGGCAAGCCCAGTCGCTTGCTAAGTTGAAAATGGAAGGTTTGGCACTTTTCAATGCGGGACAATACCGTCAAGCCTATGCTTTGCTCAAAGATTTCCAATTGCAAAAAAGTGATGATTGGGATGTGACACGCGCTTTGGGCATCAGTGCTTATCATGCCAACGACTTGGCAACTGCACGGCAGACACTATTGGCTGCGAGTGAAAACAACACAAAAGCTGACCCGTTCGTTTTTTTGCACCTCGGCAAAACACTTCATGCGCAAATGGCTTTTAAAGAGGCTATAAAGTTTTATAAAGAATACCTACGCCGTTCAAAAACTGATGATATAGCCCGAAGAAGTGTCGTAGCTGATGTTAAAAGATGTGGTGCAGGTATGAAATTGGCATCACAAGCCGAATTAGGCTTAGTCGAAAATATGGGCGAAAATGTTAATTCTTTGCATGATGAATTTGCACCTGTTCAAAGCCCCAATTTTGAAGAAAAACTATATTTTTCGGCAGCCAGAGAAGATGCAGAAGGCGGTTTGCGCAACGATGTCGGCTTAGAAGATTTGAAAACGGGCCGTTTGCGCAGCGATATATACTCCACGGTGTTTGAAGGCGGCGATTGGACAATACCAGAGCGTTTACAAAACGGCTTAATCAATTCTTCCCGCAGCGAAGTGTTGTTGGATTTTGTTAATTCGGGTAAAGCCTTATTGTTTTTTAGAGGGTTTACGCAATATAGTGGCGAAATATTGGTAGATACCTTCAAAATAGATACTGAAGTGCGCAGTTTGCCACCCAATTTTAATAGCCCTGTTTCGGC
>JAYVKQ010000805.1:0-3247 GCA_043768285.1 Saprospiraceae bacterium
TCTCTACTCTTGTTTGCCCGTTAATTGTTACTTTACATATGTATAAACCTTGTGACCATTCAGAGGTATTGATATTATAGTCATGAAATCCCTCTGAAATCTTCGTTTTTTCATTGATTGCATGAATTTGTCGCCCATTTACGTCAAATATTTCAATAGTGACCGCACACTCTTGACTTAGATTAATAGATAATCTTACTGTACTTGAAAAAGGATTAGGAGAAATACGGATAGCATCGGCTTCAAGATTTTGCATAGTCGGATTATTGGTCTCTATTCTCTGCAAGGAAACTGCACTCCCTTGGTTGACAATATTCGCAGTGTAAGGAGTACAGCTATAAATATCCGTTGAAAACGTTGCGCCCAATTTAACTTCAAATCCTGCAATCAGATTTGTGGTAGGTGTCCTATAAGCAACATTACGTGGAATGGTAGCACCACCAAACTGTTCAGTGGCTTCTATCACAGAACTGGAGGTGATATATTGAGAAGCCGCATAAAAACTTTCAGGACTGCCATTCGCGCCCAATAGATTATAGACGGGTATAAAAGGACAAAATAAATCGGCTTGCCAAACGCCTCTACCGTATAAAGATGCCCGCATAAATTTTCTATTCCTATTGACTTTTATATCCGTGATAGGTATCGAAGGCAGTCCAAAACCATAGCAAACCCACTGCTTCATATATTTATTTCTATAAAATATACCTGCATCCGTACCGACGTACAGTTCCTCGTCTTGAATTCTGTTGTTATTCATAACGATAGTATTAGCGGGCATAAAGGGTAATCCCAAGGAGTAATTTGCCCACATAGTCGGTGCTCCTCCATTTTCATTTACAAATACTTGCTTACCATTTCCAAAATTATCGTCATAAGTGGCGTATGTTATCCAAATTTTATTTGGATTGGTAGGATGAATCAATATGCTCGTAATATCCCAATTTATATTATTGCCTAATGGTGAGGCTGGCGTAATATCAGCCCATGTTACACCACCATCTGTAGTTCTTCTAATTTGGTTAGTCCAAGCACTTGTGCCACTAACTGTACCTGCACCAATCCTATAAGCAGCAATAATAATATTTGAATTGGAAGGCGCAACAGCTAATGTCCTAATGCTATTTTCTGGGTTAAGCGTACCAATGTTTGATATTCGGGTTTCATTACCTGTTGCCAAGTTAAATCGCCACACATTTCTCTTACCCAGAATCATACTATTCGGGTTATTAGGATCTAATATATAAGGCATAGACCAATCTGATGCTTCATTTCCTCCAGCGGTTAGCCATACTGTTGATACACCACCATCGATAGACTGAAATATTGGTTGAGCATTTTGTGCTTCGGAATACACAATATTTGGATTAGATGGATTAATTGCAACCCACATATTATCGCCCTGAGCACCACCTAATTGATTCCACCCATCTTGTTGATGGTTTGTAAAAGATGCTGTACAGTCATGTAAACCAATAATTGTTCTGTCAGGACTATTGGCGTTGGGTGTATTAGCTATATCCAACTTATAAACCCAGCCATTTTGAATACCATTTGAGCGTTGTTCCCAAGTATTTCCACTATTACTGCTCATATAAATACCTGCATCATTAGATAGAAATAATTTAGTATTACTTGTTGGCGCGCAAACGACATCCCTATTATCGGGGTGTACTATAGTAGCAGCATTTGTTGTCTGAAACGTATTACCACCATCAATTGACCTTAAAAGAGCTGTTTTGCCAAAATAAATAGTACTTGCATCTGGTGTAACAGCTAAACAAAAACCATTAACATCTTCAACATTTGGTCCCATCCCACAACCATAGCCACAGTTTTGCATAACAGGTAAATTTTGAGTGAAAGTAGTTCCCGTATTAGTAGAAATCCAAAAGAATTTATATCTGTTGCCTGTTCCGAAATTTGTAAACACAGGGGGATTTTCCTCTGTCTCTGGACCCCTTCCAGCAATATAGACGTTATTAGGCGCACCAACAGAAACGGCAATTTTTAACCCATAGACAGCATGAAGCCCATCTGTATTGGTACTACCAGGAGGCGGTGTTGGTGTTGCGCCTTCCCAACCAGTTAGGTTGGGGGTCAAGTCCACTGGTGTTAAAGCAGATAAATTGCTTTGCGTGTCTGTAAATCTAAAAAGCCGGAAGCCTGCCACATAGAAAATATTAGGATTAGTGGGATGAAATTGCATATCCGTCAAATGTCCAACTGTATTTAAAAATATTTGAGACCATGTAGCACCCGCATTTGTTGATTTATACACCCTACCTTCCCAATGACTGTTACCAGCCCAGCTATGATAATAAATAAGGGAATATATGACATTGGGATTTGCAGGGTGGATTAATACCTTCGATATGCGTAAGTTACCGTGAGGGTCATTAAAAGCGGCGGGTGTCAAAGGACCAGAAAAAAACCAAGTATTACCACCATCGGTGCTTTTTATCAACCCCTTACTTTCTAAATAAGGCGAATCAAAAACGGCTGGCAAACCATTGTAACGATGTTGGCCAAATGTTTCTGCACCCGTAGCCAAATACATGGTATTTGGGTTGGAAGCTGTAATGGCTAAATCGCTACATGCTGATACATCCAATTGGTCAGTCCCCAATACAGACCAAGACTGACCATCATTGGTAGATTTCCATAATCCAGAATTGCCTCCTGCAAATAGCGTTAGATTATTGGCATTACCATAACCTGGGTGGAATTTCACAAAATTCATCCGCCCCAAACCACGTTGATTATTACCATTTGGGAAATTAGAGGGACCAATGGGAAGCCATTGCCCACTGGTACCAGTGCAATTGTAGGTAGCTGTTAAGCCTCTTGCAACGCCACTTTCATTTTTCGCTTTTATGTAGTCTATAAAAGCTTGTCGTGCAGAACTTAGTTTATTATTATCGCTTAATCTACGCCCCCAAAACCATTCCCAACGCTGAAAGTCACTGTATCCACTACCTTTTAGCGTCCCTTTTTCTTTTTTGACTTTATCGTAATGTTTTTTAGCCTTTTCTTTAATTTGCCCTATGGTAAGCTCCCGAGATTCTTGCGAATAAGCTAACACAAAGGACAAAAGGCATCCTATTGTTAAAATATATTTTTTCATATCATTGATATTTAAGAATTGAGAAATAGAGATTTAAAGATTACAGACCTACTTTCTTTTTAATCAAATCAATATCTTTTTTCATACTATCAATTTCTGCTTTTTGAGCCTCTATTATGG
>JAYVKQ010000806.1:0-3534 GCA_043768285.1 Saprospiraceae bacterium
AACAAGTATTCAACGGCTTCTAAAATGCCTATAACTGTAGTTTTATCATCAAGCGTACCACGTCCGTAGAGGTAGCCATCTGCCATTTCTCCTGCAAAAGGTTTGTGTTGCCATAGGCGTTCTGTGCCTTGTATCACGGGCACGACATCGTAGTGCCCCATCAAAAGGGCAGGCTTTAGGGCAGGGTTTTTACCTTTCCACTCAAACAGCAGAGCGTAGTTATTGACGCGCTCTAAGCTCAATTTGCTATGCACAAGCGGGTAGGTTTTAGCAGCAAAATCAATAAATTTTTGGAATTGAAGGCTATCCATATTCGCGGGGTCTTCATATGACACCGTGCGATACTGTATAGCCTCTGCCAAATGTTGGATAACACTATCCGATATAGCCAATGTAGCCGTAGGCACAAGCCCCGTCATTTGCTTAGATTTGAGACGGAAAGTGTTGAATAATAAAACAGCCACCAATACCAATAAGGCAAGAGCCACATACTTGATTAGTTTTTTCATTTTGATGATGATGAATTAAAAATAGGCAATTAGAGATAAGTAACGAGTAAGTAGATGTACGATAATAAATGTACGATGTACGACTTGTAATGTGATGATTATTAGTATATTATAAAAAATAGAATTGTCGATTATTTATATTTACCTACTTAAATAATTCTACTTTGACACTTTAAAAATTTATAAAAATCCAAGAAGGTTTTTGATTTTCTTTTATAAAAAATTGTAAATTTTTTATAAAAAGAAAATCAAAAACACCCCTCTCGTTCTACCAAGCGTGAAAACAAATCGTAGTTTTTTTTAGAGTGCCAAAGTAGAAATAATAAGTGGGTCAAAATATGCTGTCGAATTTATTCTATGGAGGAAGTTGGTAATCAATGGTTTACGCAGCCCGTCGACTGAATTCAACGGTACATTTTGACCCACTTAATTATTCCCCTCTTCCCTAAATTCGTATCGCATAAAAGTACAGCATTCCTTTCAATAAATAATTCGTATTCATAAAATTTATAAGCATAGATTGCATTGGGACAGGTCGAAGGGGAAAGCTATTGGCAATGTAAAATAGCCATATAAACCCTCCTTTTTCATTATATTTAAGATTTTATAGCAAAACTTACACATATTCTGGTTCTAAATTTTAAAATATTAGGTTTTTAATATAAACAAGGTTACATTTGACGGTATTTTGATTTTACTTTTTTAATTATTAAATTTTTAGTGATGAATATTTTTGTTGCAAAATTAAATTTCAGCACCAGTAGTGACGGGTTGCGTGAAGCATTTGAGCAGTATGGTCAGGTAGAATCGGCTTCTGTCGTTACAGACCGCGAAACAGGCCGCTCTAAAGGTTTTGGTTTCGTAGAAATGCCAGATGACAATGAAGCACAAGCAGCAATCAATGCCCTCGAAGGCAGTGATTTGGACGGTAGAACTATCGCTGTTAAAAAAGCTGAACCACGCGAATCTCGCGGTGGTGGTGGTGGTGGTTACGGCGGCGGCGGTGGCAATCGCGGCGGTGGCGGCGGCTACGGCGGTGGTGGTGGCAATCGTGGCGGTGGCGGCGGTTATCGCTAAATCTAACATGATTTCAACTTATAGAAATAAGGGGTACTTCGTTCAGATGTACCCCTCTTTTTTTATAGATATTGCTTGATAAATATGGAATACTAAATTATTTATTTGATAACTTGATTGAAAAAGAATTTTTAATTGCAGATGCTAATAGTTTCTTTTTCTCTGAATTTAAAACAAGGGTATATAATTCTACTTTGGCACTTTAAAAATTTATAAAATTCAAGATTATATTGAGGAAGCTATTGAAACTTCTAAACCGCTTGATAATTCGCTTTTTGATACTTAAACGCCTTGAAAATGTTGATTTTCAAGGCGTTTTCGCTTATTATACTGAGGGGTATCATTTCTTTAATTCTGCATAATACTCAAAATAATAAGGTATCGTCTCAATACCCTTATAAAAATTGAACAAACCATAATGCTCATTCGGTGAGTGCAAGGCATCGCTATCTAAGCCAAAACCCATTAATATCGTTTTCACTTTCAACACCTCCTCAAATAAGGCAACTATCGGAATAGAACCGCCTTCGCGCTTTGGGATAGGGTCTTTACCAAACGTTTTGAGCATCGCTTTGTGTGCCGCTTGATATTCTGCCGTATCGGTTGGGCTAACGTATGGCAAGCCGCCGTGGTGCGGTTTTATTGTCACTTTTACAGAAGCGGGGGCAATTTTTTTAAAGTGTTTTTCAAAAAGGGTATAGATTTTTTCATCATTTTGATGTGGCACCAAGCGCATGGATATTTTGGCAAATGCTTTTGAGGGTAATACCGTTTTTGCACCCTCACCCATATAGCCACCCCAAATGCCGTTCACATCCAGACTTGGTCGCGTACTGGTACGCTCGCTTGTAGTGTAACCATGTTCGCCAACAACATCGTCTATATCTAAGTCTTTTTTATAATTTTCTAAGATAAAAGGGGCTTTATCCATTTGTCCACGCTCTTCGAGGTTGATATCTTCTACATCATCGTAGAACGTTGGGATGGTGATACGTCCTGCTTCATCTTGTAGCGAAGCAATCATATTTGCTAAAACATTGATAGGATTAGCCACCGCGCCACCATATACACCCGAATGTAAATCGCGGTTTGCGCCTGTCACTTCCACTTCCAAATAACAAAGACCCCTCAGTCCTGTGGTGATAGACGGCACATCGTTGGCAATAATAGACGTATCGGATATGAGAATGACATCACAAGCCAATTTTTGAGTATTGTCACGACAAAATTTACCCAGATTCGGTGAACCCACTTCTTCCTCGCCTTCAATCATAAATTTGACATTACAAGGCAAGCTGCCCGTTTGTATCATCGCCTCCACCGCTTTGACGTGCATGAAAAATTGCCCCTTATCGTCACAACTGCCTCGAGCGAAAATGGCTCCATCGGGATGAACCTCTGTCTTTTTAATAACAGGTTCAAATGGTGGCGATGTCCACAAATTCAGAGGGTCGGCAGGTTGTACATCATAATGCCCATATACCAAAACAGTAGGCAATTTTTTATCAATAATTTTATCCGCATATACCACTGGATACCCCTCAGTATTGCAGACCTCCGCGTGGTCTAAACCCGCTTTTATCAAGTGATTTTTGACAGTATCCGCCATTTTGAGCATATCTGCCTTGCATTTTGGGTCGGCAGATATGGAAGGGATGCGGAGCATATCTAAGAGTTCGTCAAGGGCGCGTTGCTTGTTTTGAGCGATATAGGCTTGAGCTTTTTCCATTATTTTATAGTTGATAGATTATAGTTGAATTTTTTATATTGTCCATTGTCCATTATACATTGTCCATTGATATAGGTGCAAATGTAAACGCTATTTTATTCTTTTTTTGCACCCCCTCAGTATTTAGAATAAAAATAATCTTGAAAATGGGAGAAAGGTTTTAATTTCGTTTTTTATAAAGTTGATTAACCACAGATGACACTGATTAAACTGATTTTT
>JAYVKQ010000807.1:0-6432 GCA_043768285.1 Saprospiraceae bacterium
GACAAGTACAACGAATGGCTGTACAAGCACGGCGTCGGTTACAGTGACTTCAAATACGACAGCACCAGTAGCGGGTGCGACAACCAATAGAAATTTATCGTGTACAAATATAAATGCGACTTTAACGGCGACGCCAGCAACAGGTGTTACATATCTATGGAGTAATGGCGGTGAGACGACAGCAACAAAAGTAGTGACAGCGGCAGGTACATATACCGTTACAGTGACAAGTACAACGAATGGCTGTACAAGCACAGCATCGGTAACAGTGACTTCAAATACGACACCACCAGTAGCGACCGCGACAACTAATAGAAATTTGAATTGTATCAATACTAATGCAACCCTAACAGCAACCCCTGCAACGGGCGTAACTTACGCATGGAGTGGCGGTGGCACCAGTGCTACAAAAGTGGTAACAACCGCTGGCACATATACTGTAACTGTAACCAGTTCTGCAAACGGCTGTACAAGCACGGCAGATGTAACTGTCTTTTCAAATACAAGTGTACCAATAGCCAATGCAGGTAGTCCAGCTACTATATGTTTGGGCGGGAGTATTGTTTTGGGTTCGCCAGAAGATGAAGGCAATACATATGCGTGGAGTCCTACTACCGATATGTCGGGTTCGAATACAGCGCAGCCTACTGTAAACCCTTCATCTACAACGACTTATACAGTAACTGTCACGGATACAGAATCTCTGTGTACGGCTACATCCAGCGTAACAGTAACGGTCGTTTCTGACCCCTCAGTAATTGTTAATCCTTCAATCAATCCTATATGCGCTGGTGGTACGACTGTCCTTACGGCAAGCGTAGGGGGGGGGATTGGTACAAATAGCTTTCAATGGCAGGTGTCAAACAATGGTATCTCATTCACGGATTCAGTAGGTGCAACGAATAATACAATGACAGTGGCTAATCTAAACTTAACACGATATTATCGCGTGAATGTAACCCAAACGGGTACAGGATGTAATAGTACATCAACGGCATCAACCATCACTGTTTTACCTGACCCCTCAGTATCTGTTACGACTTCTAATACAACGATATGTGCGGGTGGCTCTACCACTTTGACATCTTCTGTTTTGGGTGGCAATGGTATAACAAACTATCAATGGCAAACTTCTGCCGACGGTATCACATTTGCTGACTCAACGGGGGCTACGGCTTCAAGTTTGTTTGTCGCATCTTTAAATGGTACAAGACATTACCGTGTCAATGTATCGCAATCTACGAATGGTTGTGCGGTAACATCTGCAACATCAACAATAACTGTTGTGCCAGACCCTACTGTTACGATAAGCCCTGTGGCAACCACTATCTGTAGAGGCGGCTCAAATATACTAACCGCCAATGTAGCTGGAGGTACGGGTACTATTAGTTACCAATGGCAAAAATCATCGGATAATGTGAGTTTTACAGACTCAATTGGGGCGACTAATGCGACTTTGAATATAGCTATTCTAAATGGTACAAGATATTATCGTGTGCGTGTAACCCAAACGGGCGTTGGTTGTGCAACGACTTCAGCAAGCACGACTATTACAGTCGTGCCCGACCCAACTGTAACTGTTGCCGCTACTAATAGCGCAATTTGCGTGGGTGGTTCAACAGTTTTAACAGCATCAGTAGCGGGTGGTACAGGCACAATAAGCTACCAATGGCAAACGTCGGCTGATAATGTAAGTTTTTCGGATTCAATTGGCGCAAACAATGCGACTTTAAATATCGCTACTTTGAATGGTACAAGATACTATCGCGTTATTATAACACAAACAGGCAGCGGTTGTGCTACGACATCAACGACAACAACGATAACAGTTGTACCAAAGCCTATTGTTACGGTCGTTTTACCCAATACCACCATATGTGAAGGGACTTCTCAAACATTAACAGCTACGCGCACTGGTGGGGTAGGCACTTGTACATATCAATGGCAAGTGAAAAACAACCCAGTGGGTTTGTGGATGGATATTAGTGGTGAAACTAATGGTGCTTATACAACGCCTATTCTCAATACCATTGATAGTTTGACACAATATAGAGCAATTGTAATATGTAGTGGAAATGGATGTTGTGATTAAAAATAATGGGCAATAAAGCTGATGCCAAAACATACTATTGAATTTTTTATCACACGTAAATAAGATTTATTGATTGGTTTTTAATACAAATTAAATATATAAAATATTAAAAATCAATTTGTTATACCCCCTCAGTATTTTAAGTGTTTTTTAGAAAAAAATAATATACTTTTAAATAAAATTTTATATCTAAAATACCTTAATTGGGTACGAAATTTTCAATAGTATTGGAATTGTTTTTGGAACAGTTATCATTTGATATTATAATCCTATACATATTACGTTTTTAGTAAAAGTGAATACTTAGAGACTACCTACACAGACTACGCATTTTATACAAAAACAAAAAACAAACTCACCTAAATAGTTGTACTACAAATTTGTTATCGGAAATTTTTTTTTTGATATAACAAAATAAACCGACAACCCTTTGCTATGAACAATCGAGATATAAAATGTACTTTTTTTTATATACTGATTGAAAACTACTGATTTTAACATACTTAGAGATGATTTCGACTTTCCCATGATATGTTTTCTGCGACTGAAAACTGATGGCTACCAGCTATTGGTCATTCCTAACTGATTTTGTTCTACTGTGTTTGCAATACCGATGTATGATATAATTCCAAGAACGAATGGATGAAAAACTTAGGCTTACCCATTGTGATAACCTTTTGAAGCATGTACGAAAAGAAAATTTTAACACATTACGTGTAGCAAACTATGAGAAAACTTTTTTTTGAGAAAACAAGTGGGCTTTCTATTCTTTAACTCAAAGACAATGAAACGAAACATTGACTAAATTTCATTTTTATCAAAATCTAATCTGCGTTATGAACCATTTAAAATTTCTACAAAGAATAGTGGTCGTCGCTTTATTGGTTGTGACGGGTATGCTGAACAAAGTGTCAGCCCAAACCTGTCCCACATCCAACGAGGTGACTATCACCGTTTTACCAGACCTCAGTATTACGACCAACTTGGTCAATATTACGGAGTGTATTGGTGGTAATGGAACGCTTTTGGTGGCTACGACAGGTGGTTCGGGAGGAACATTGACCTACACATGGGAACAATCTTCTAACAACACGACTTGGTCGCCAGCTTCTGGTAGTACAAATGCACCAACATATGAGCCATTGAGCACTACGGCTGGTGTCATGTACTATCGCGTAACTATCACTGACCCTGGTACGGGTTGCGATGCGAGACCATCGACAACATCTACTGTCACTATTGCTGACGATCTGACTATCACAACAAACTTGGCTAATATCACTGAATGTATTGGTGGTAATAATATTTTGACAGTTGTGACTTCAGGTGGTACAGGTGGCACATTGACCTACAACTGGGAACAGTCGTCAAATAACACGACATGGGCTCCTGCGGTAGGTGCTTCTTCTTCAAGCAGCACTTATCAACCAACTGCAAGCACATCTGGTACAATGTACTATCGTGTGAGTGTGGGTGATGCGGCAAGTGGTTGCGGTGCAGCTCCTTCGGCAGTGGCAACGGTGACAGTTACGGACGATTTGACTATCACAACCAATTTGGCTAATATCACGGAATGTATTGGCGGCAGTGGCACATTAACTGTGGCTACAACTGGCGGTACAGGTGGGGCATTAACTTATACATGGGAACAGTCGTCAAACAATACGACTTGGGCTCCTGCAACAAGTGCTTCTTCATCAAGTGCAACTTACACACCAGACGCGACTACGGCGGGTACAATGTACTACCGTGTGAGTGTGGGTGATGCGTCAAGTGGTTGCGGTTCTGCTCCTTCGGCAGTGGCTACTGTAACAATTACAGACGATTTAGCTATCACAACGAACTTAGTGAATATTACAGAGTGTATTGGTGGTAATAACATCTTGACAGTGGCTACGACGGGTGGCACAGGTGGCGCGAAGACTTATACATGGGAACAGTCGTCAAACAATACGACTTGGGCTCCTGCAACAAGTGCTTCAGCAACAAGTCCAACTTACACACCGGATGCAAGCGCAGCGGGTACGATGTACTACCGTGTGAGTGTGGGTGATGCAGCAAGTGGTTGCGGAGCAGCGCCTTCAGCAGTGGCTACTGTTACTGTTACGCAAGATTTGAGTATCACTACAAACTTAGCTAATATCACGGAGTGTGTGGGTGGTAATAGAACACTTACAGTCGCCACGTCGGGTGGTACAGGCGGTGCCTTGACCTACACATGGGAACAATCTTCGGATAATACGACTTGGGCTCCTGCAACAAGTGCATCAGCTTCAAGCAGCACATACCAACCTACAAGTACACCAGCTGGTGTGATGTACTATCGTGTGAGTGTGGGTGATGCGGCGAGTGGTTGCGGTGCGGCGCCTTCAGCTGTCGCAACTGTGACTGTAACACCTGACTTGAGTGTTGCTGTTAATTTGGCTAATATTACTGAATGTGTAAGTGGTACTTTACCTTTATCTATTACCACAACAGGTGGTTCTGGTAGTGCCTTGACTTATACTTGGGAACAATCAGACGATAATACGACTTGGATTGCAGCACCAGGAGCATCTTCATCAAGCAACACATACGTGCCACCAAGCACAACATCGGGTGTTAAATACTACCGTGTTACAGTTGGTGATGCAACGACAGGTTGCGATGCTGTACCTTCTGTTGTAGCAACTGTTACAATAGTACCAAAACCAACCATCACTGCAACAGCTCTTACGACTGTTATTTGTGAAGGTGGTGGAGTCGCTTTATCAGCAACACCGCTCAACGGAACGGGTACTTGTATTATCCAATGGCAAACGTCAACGGATGCAGGTGCTACCTTCAACGATATTCCGGGTGCAACAGGACCTACTTATAACACGCCAGCCCTACCAACGGGTCAGACGAAGTATAAGGCGAGAATATCTTGCGATGGTAATGGCTGTTGTAACTAATGTCAAATAATACAAGTGGGCGGTAATCCTCGGAGTGCCGCCCCACTTTTGGAATAATTTGTGTTATATTCCCCTTAGTATTTTTATTAGTTGATAGTTGATAGTTCATAGTTGATAGTTCATAGTTGATAGTGTTTAATACAACCAATTTCAATCTATCATCTATACACTATCAACTATACACTAAAAAAATACTGAGGGGTCTTTTTTAAAAAGGGTTATCCGTACACGCCAAATTTATTTGGCGGCACTGCACGGCAGCCACCAAATAAATTTGGTGGGTACGATATGCTTTTTGTAAGTATTTGATTTTAAAACAAAAAAATATAAAATGGTAGATATAGCTTAATGTGGTATTAGATAATGTTTAAACACTATCAACTATCAACTATAATCTATCCACAAAATCTTAACACACTATTGAACATGCACGGTTATTGTCTCTGTATTTTAACATACTAAACGGGGAAAGCACAAAACTTATAAACAAAAGCGTTGCCTCCGATTTCAGAGTAACACTGTCGAACCATGCATAGAAATTTTTACAATATCTTACAGAAAACTATTGTTTTCTCAATGCTATTCCTATGGAGTACCGTTTCGCTCGTGAAAGCCAATACTTTCATCGTAACGACGACGCAAGCTACCGGGAAAGGCTCTTTTCAAGACGCACTTATGCGTGCTAATGCACACATGGGGGCTGACAAAATCATTTTCAATCTTCCTGAAAGTGGTAATCTCACCGTTATCAATCTACACGGCGCAGAATATCGCATTACTGACGATTTAACCATTGATGGAAGCACAACCGCACACGGTTTTGCGCCTTTCGTCGTGTTAAATACTGAGGGGGGGGTATCAGCCTTGAAAAATATTACTTTCAAAGGGATTGGTTTTGTTAAAAATAATAAATTGACAATTCAAAGTGGGGCTAATTTCCTATTCGACAACTGCTTGTTGTTGGATAAATCTGCCTTGACTTTTAATAATATAGACCCATCTGCAATGATGACTTTGGCAGATGATAAGCATTTTAAAAATTGCGCCTTAGATGTGCGCGAGGAAAGTGACCCATCATTCAAATGCGGTACTGTGGGCAATTGGGTGAATAATTTTAACGCTATTGCCAACGCCAATAATGTAGATTTAACCAGTTTTATCAATAAAACAGCTAAATTATTTTTAAAAAATAAGACAATTGTTAATAAAGGTATATTGACCTTGCGCCGCGATACAGTGGTAACTGACAATATCCAACGCGTATTATATAAATTAGCGTCTAAGCAAGATACTATCAAGCCTAAACCAACAGGCACAGGTGCAGGTGGCAGTTTAGAAAATTGCGACAACAGTTCAAACGTGTTGTCTATCGTCGTTTCTGAACATACCGTTATCATGGCGCAG
>JAYVKQ010000808.1:0-11799 GCA_043768285.1 Saprospiraceae bacterium
TTATTTGAGTATGTTCGGTATCGGTATGGCAGCATTTTTTTTATTTGCCAAATATTCTTTGACGCTTTATTATGGTATTTTCCTGTTTTTAGGCTTCAGTGCGGGCTATACCATCGTGCTTTTGACCCTCGCTGCCGAGCAATATGGCACCAATATTCGAGCCACTGTCACTACGTCTGCCTTGAATTTGATTAGAGCAACAGTCATTCCGCAAGCAACTTTATTTGGTTTTTTAAGCCCCATGATAGGAGCAGCGCATAGTGCTTTGGTGGTAGGAATTATTGCAATTTGTTTAGCCTTTTGGGCTTTGAGCAATTTGGAAGAGACTTTTGATAAGGATTTGGATTTTATGGAATAACGCCTACCCCCTCAGTATTTTCACTGATTTTTAATAAAAAAAATGAATTTACCATTAAAAAACATCAAAGTTTTAGAATTTACCCACGCCGTCATGGGTCCCACAACGGGTTTGCTTTTGGCAGATATGGGCGCAGAAGTCATCCATATAGAGCCGCTTGAAGGCGATGCCACAAGGCGTTTAAAAGGCTTCGGTACAGGCTATTTCCCATTTTACAGCCGCAATAAAAAAAGCCTCGCCATTGATATAAAAAGCGCACAAGGCAAGCAAATTATCTATAAAATGCTTAAAAAAGCCGATATTTTGGTTGAAAATTTTGGACCGGGCACGATGGAACGCTTGGGTTTTGGCTACGAAGAGGCTAAAAAACGCAATAAAAAACTCATTTATTGTTCTCTAAAAGGTTTCCTTTCAGGACCTTATGAAAACCGCCATGCGATGGACGAAGTCGTGCAAATGATGGGCGGTTTGGCGTACATGACAGGTCGCCCAGGTGACCCACTTCGGGCTGGTACTTCTATTGTGGACATTACAGGCGGTATGTTCGGTTATATCGGCATTTTACAAGCATTGTATGAGCGTACTTTCACAAAACAAGGGAAATTTGTCAAAGCCGCTTTATTTGAAACCACCGCTTTTCTGATGGGTCAGCACATGGCTTATGCGGCTTTAAGTACCGAACCTGTGCCACCAATGCCCGCTCGTGTGAGTGCATGGTCTATCTATAAAACCTTTGATACTCTTGATAATCAGAAAATTTTCATCGGTATTATCAGTGAAAAACATTGGGAACGCTTTTGTGAAACCTTTCAGTTTGACGATTTTTTCACTGATAAACGCTTGAAAAACAACAATTTACGCATAACAGAACGAGAATGGTTTTTACCCGAATTGGACAACCGCATGGCTCATTTTTCAAAAAGTGAAATAATCGCCTTATGTGAAAAAGCCGACATCCCATTTGCCCCAATTGCCCGACCCGAAGACCTTTTTGATGACCCACAGCTCAATGAAGGAGGCAGTCTTTTATCCACTATTTTACCCAATGGCACAGTGACTAAATTGCCGAAATTTCCGTTGGAATATGGTGAAAAAAGTCAAAATATGCAACATCTCGATACAAACGAGACTACGGCTAATACCTCAGATAAATTCCCCGCTATCGTGCCTAAAATTGGGGAGCATACGGTGACGATTTTGAGGGAAAATGGGTATAGTGAAAAGCAAGTTCAAAGATTTTTATCTAAAAACATTGTAAAAAAGGTGATTTAAAATAATTATTAACATAATATAAATTATAATTACATTGTTTTTAAAACAATACACATTTGTATGATTGCTTATGTAGCTTTAACAATATTAACTAACACCTACTTATCCTCAAATGAAAAATGTTTTATCAAAATCGTGGGTCGAAAAAAAGGATATAATCATAGCATAAATCTTTAAAAACTGTCGTTTTGTTGTCTAAAATATGGCGGTATGCCATCCCGAACACTTTCGGGACTGAGGGGGTGCTAAAAACTACTGATGAATAGGTCTTGCCCAGTCGTTTGGTTCGATGTTGAGGGTTTCTTGATGGGTATATATTTTGTCTTCTCCTTGCCACTCTATTTTGATTGTCCACGCGCCTTTTTCAAAGCCATCTACGAGTATAAACATACGTTTAGAGATGTCGGTATTAAGGTCAAAAATATAATTTTTATTCGTTTTTAAAACATTTAGGAAGGTAATTTTACCGTTTGGGGAAGGTTCATTTTGTGGAAAATAGAGAATAACTGTGTTGGCTTCTGCGATATATTCTATGCGCACGGTATTTTCGGAAAGCATCATTTTTTGCGTCTGCCTTACATGGTTTTGATAGCGTTCTCTATTTAGTTTGATAGCTAAAATTTCTTCATTTACATCGATACTCCCAGCTATATTTGCCGCGAGATGGTCTGTTTTGGGGGCTGTATTAGTACATGCGGACAATACCATAACGATGGTAGTCAGTAGTAACATTATTGATTTCATAATAAGGTGGTATTTTTAGAATGTGTGAAAATTAAGCAACTTTGGCGGATATTTTCTAAACTGTGGCACGGCTATCTTGTTAGTTCAGCTGTGCCACAGTTATTTGAACAGCCTCCGATTTTAGAATACTAAAACGGGTTTTAAACGCCCATTAAAAGCAAAAGCAATTAAATCGTAGGTCGTTATAATGCCTACTAATTTTCCTGCTTTAACGACTGGTAGTGCGTGAAATTTGTTGGTTGAAAACAAGGTGGCAGCCTTAGATATAAAATCATCAGCGGCAAGCGTAATCATATTCTGCGTCATAATTTCTTGAACAAGCACCGAGTTTAAGATATCTTCATTAAACTGTATGTCTTGTTTGGACTGTAAAAGACCGACACAATGCGTTATTTTTAATATATCTACTTCGCTGATAATACCGACCAATGTATCGCCCTCAACCACGGGCAAATGGTGCATACTGTGGGTTTGCAAAATATCCATCGCTTTTTTCGCTGATGTGGTAGGCGCTACGGTTACGAGGTAGCGGGTCATAATGTCGGAAACAGGTGTGTTGCTATTCATTAGTGGTGTGTTTTTTAAAAATAGTTAAAAATACTGAGGGGTGCTTCATTTTCTATATTTTTCATATGTCATGCGTGCCATCAAATAACTCACACTCGATTCAGAACCTTGATTGAGATTGACATAACTTTCTTCCAAACCATCGTAACAGCCACCTGTGCAGGGGTTGTAAATGATTTGATGCAAGTGATTTTTTCCCAAAAACCAGTTGAACGCAGTTTTCATTTTCAGCAAATAATCGGCTTCTTTGAAAACATTATAGAACTTGCTCAAGGCTAAAATGGTGTAAGCGACATCAATAGGCTGTTCGCCATGTTCTGTCGTTTCTTGCCCTTTTTGAAACCAACCGTTGTGTGAAATGACTTTTATACCTTGTGTTGTGAAAGTGTTGGACAATAAAAAATCAAAGCTCCTTTTGGCTATATTTTTATAGGTATAATCGCCTGTATCAAGGTAAGCGCACAACAGGGCTTCGGGTAAAAGGCTGTTGCCATACGTCAAATAACCTTCATACCACGCCCAGTTTTGTTCGGCTTCGTGGCGGTACATTTGTACCAATCTATCGGCTAATATTTTTATCAAGGTAGAGTGTGCAAGCGATTTGTGTTCAAGATTGCTGTAATATAAGCCCTTGATGATAAAAGCCATTGAGCGCGTGGAGTAGATATGTTCTACTTGCGGCAATGCTTTTTCTAATACTTTTTTCGCTATTTTAATCAAATCATTGGGTAATAAAGCACTTTTAGAAATCAAATAGCCCAATGCCCAAATCGCTCTACCATTGGCATCTGAAAGGTTGGTTTCGTGATTTTGTGGGGTGAAATGGCGGTCACTATCCACGTAGTTTAAAAAATCGCCTTTGGGTTGTTGGCAATATTGTATGAAATTTAGATAAGTGCTGAGGGTTTCTACATTCGTTTCATCCCTCGACCATTCGTAGTGCATACACATCGCCACCAAAGCCCTTGCGTTATCATCCAGAGTATAACCCGAACTCAAATCGGGTTGGTTGATGATTGAAAATTGAATAATGCCCACATCCGTCGTCATTTTTTTTATATGGCTTAGGTTGATGGCTGGCACACGATAGTTTAAAGCTATTTTTTCTTTTTTATTGGACATATCATTGGTGTAACTTATTGGAATATCCGAACCTGTATATTGTTTCACCACTTTTTTAAGCAATTGGGCATGGGCTATGGCGGAGTTTTCCCAAACCGTTGGCACTATTTGTTGCAGCGCGCTTACTGAAAAAGAAGCGAGTAAAGCCGCATCACCCATTAAGCGATTAACAGCATTTGCCAATTGCTCGGGATTTTGAAAATCAATCAAAATGCCTGTATCTTCGGTCAATACTTCCTTTGCGTGGGGTATGGGCGTCGAAACAATGGGGCAGCCACAACTCATGGCATACGAAAAAGTACCACTCACGGCTTGATGAGGGTCTTTTGATGTGAAAAGATAAATATCGGTCATTTGCAAATATGCCAATAAATCGGGCAAAGGAAGATAGGCGTTGATAAATTTTACATGGTTTTTGAGCTGCAAATCTTCTACTTTTTGTGCCAATAAGTTCCGATATTTCTCTCCTTCTTCTTTTTTTACGGAGGGGTGTGTTTTACCGATGATGAGAAAAACAATATCGTTATTTATAGCCACAATGGACGGTAAAGCATCTAAAGTGGTTTCAATACTCTTTCCAGAACTTAATAGACCAAAAGTAGAGAGCACTTTTTTACCCGTCAAACCATATTTTTCTTTCAAATTCACCTTGTCTAAATGCGGTACTAAATGCGTACCATGTGCTATAACTGAAATATTTTGCATAGGCACATCATATTCATCAATCAATATTAGTTCAGCATTTTTCGTCATCACGATAACCGATTCACAGGCTTTTGCGATGCGCTTGACTTTCAATTTCAATACATCGTCAGGCTTGGGCAATACCGTATGAAAAACAATGACAACAGGCTTGATAAGTCTGTATAAAAACTGCAAAAAAGCGTTTTCTCCTACTTGGTGAAAAAAGCCAAACTCGTGTTGCATGATAACAAGTTCAATCGCCTTATCATTGTTAATAGTTTGCGCCAATTCAACATATTTTGAGGCAGCGTGTGTATTGAAAGTATATTTCACTTCACTTGGGTATATGTTATCCGTTGTTCCCGCTTCTAAAGCACAAACTTTGAGTGAAAAAGAATCGCCAAACTTGTTATTGAGTGCTTTGATTAAATCTTGTGAGTAGGTGGCTATGCCACATTCTCTTGGTGGATAAGAAGTCATAAATAATATTTCGGGTAGCCCCGTATCGAAATTAGGCAACTGTTTTTCTTTTATAGGAAAACCGATTGATGCGTAATTTATTTCTTTTTGAGTGCTTAAAACGGTTTGATTAGTCATTTTTATGTAAGTTAGGTGATTGAATGAATAGAGTTTTAGTGTACTGGAAGGTAGGTGACAAATGCTTTTAAAGCGTCAGTCACCTTAAAACCACCCCCTCAGTATAAGTAGCGTTTTTTATATTTTATTCAACATCAGTTCCGCTAAAAGTGCGGATAAAGGCACGGAAGCGCAAGCAATACGCTCATCGGCAGCACCATAATAGATATACAAAGTATCGTCAAACACAACAGCCCCCGAAGGAAAACAGACATTATTGACCTCTCCTTTTAGCTCCCACTCTTGTTCTGGTTTGAAAAGCGGGTAAGGTAGCCGAGCCAACTCTTTTAAAGGATTTTCTAAATCTAATAAAGCGGCGCAGGCTGTATAGACATAGCCTTTTGTGGTATCGTGTACAGCGTGATATATCAATAACCAACCTTCCGTTGTTTCTATCGGCGGGCAACCGCCGCCTATATAACTCACCTCGTGCTTATATTTGGGTGAAAGGGCTACATTGTCGCATAAGTGTAGGAAATAATGCTCCCAAAAATCTTTAGTCAAATCTGTTAAATCCTTGACTGCAGTGAGTTGAATATCTGGTTTTATGCGGTGCAAAAAATATAATAGTCCGTTTATTCTTCTTGGAAAAAACATGACGTTTTTATCCCAGAGCAAGACTTTTTTATTGGGCTTTGTGTGCAACGTATTGCGGTCATTGTAGCGGGCATATTTTTCATTTAACGGATTTTTGCAACCTGCAAGATGCTTAAATTCATCATAAGTCACCTGTGGCACAATCAAGCCTTTTTTTTCAAAAGCCTTTAAATCTCGGGAAGTTGCCAATGCGCCTAAAGCATTGATACCATCATAAGCCGTGTAAGTAAGATAAAAAGTATCATCAATCTTGGATACGCGAGGGTCTTCAACACCATGCGATTCGTAGTCAAGTTGCGGAAAAATCACGGGCATATCAGAACGTTCTTCGAGGGTAAGTGGACCACATAGTTTACAATAACCGACAGTGGAGTAATTGCCTTTACTCACCGCTCTATAAAAAAGATGGACATATTCGCCTTCTCGTATTGCGGCAGGATTTAAAACGCCTTCATTTTCAAAATTAAGAGTCGTTTTATGCAGTAAAATGCCTTCTTTTTTAACGTTTAGCATGATGTTATTTGTGCCGATTAAAAGTGATTAGACTTAGCACGTGGATGTAGAATAAGTTTGTCAAAAAGGGTTGAAATAAATACCAAATTTTAAAAATTCAGTAATTTTGAGCTGTAACACTGCAAACTTGTCTTACACCCTTGCCTGTCGTTTTTCAGTAAATAGTAGAGGCTTTATAAAAATAGGAATGAGATACTGTAAGCATTCAATTCCTATTTTTTATGAAAATACTGAGGGGGTGTACTTTTTAAGATTTAGTAGGCTTCCCCGACTTAGTCTCTGGTTTTGGTGTAGCGGGTACAGGTATAGGTTGTGTACTGTTGCCTTCTGACTTGTAAGTTGAGGCATCTTTCTTTTTACCAAGAGATTTATCTGCGGGTGCTTTTTTAGTATTTTTACTGCCTTTGTCCTTGCTCATTGTTTTTTAATTTTAGGCGTGAAATCATTTTCACTGGGCAAAGGTGAGGGCTTTCTGGATAAGAAGCGTTACACAATTTTGGAGAAGAGTTACATCTTTCACACCTTTAAAAATATATGAAATGGGTAATGGACGAAAATACTGATGGTACATCCCGAAACAATCGGGCGGTTTTTTTTTACCAAGCTCTAAACCGTTTAGTACCCAAAAAAAGGAAAGTGACCCCAATTGCGCCAAAAATAATGAGTAAAAAATTGGATTGTTGAACCAGTAGCAAGCGCATCAAAATCCAGATAATTAAAATTGCGCCTTGGGCAAATATCATGGGATGAGCTAACCGATGGCGGGTTAAAATTAAGAAAATAACGACTAAACTTATGATGCCATTGAATATGAAAAGGATTAATCCAGGGTAGAAATAATCTTTGAAAGGAGAAGATTTGAGCCATTCTACTTGCATTTGGAGCGGTTCGCCCGTGGGTGATTGCATGAGCATTGTACCACCATACAAGGCAGCTAAACTGACAAGGAACAATAGGCTGATTGTTAAGTTTCGCATAGCCATCATTTGAGTATTTTAATGAACTGTTGCAATTGTATTAGACTGTCTAAACACTGCCAATTGTGTTTTGAGGGATTCGAGGTATTGCTCAAAATCGGCTTTGCCAATTTCTGTTTCATTTTCGACAAGAAAAAGCGGTGTTTCCCTCAGATTCTCGTAGAGTTCAGGGTATTCTTTCTGGATAGTTGTCGTTAAGACAAATATTTCGTTTATCAAGTCTTTGTATATCATAATATTCATTCGTAACCGCTTTTTATCAAAGTTTGAATCATTTTGAAGCGTCCGTTGGGTCTAATAAAACTGGGCGCATGGGCAGGAATAATGATAGATTGCCCCGTCAAAAGCATATGCGATTGACCACTGACGACTATATCGGCTTTTCCGTCAATGATTTGGGCATAGCTATCGAAAGGTATCGTTCTTACTGTCAAGCCTTCACCTGCGTCAAAAGACATGACGCTGATATGTCCCGATGCTTTTTTCAAAATTGTTTTAATAACAACAGAATTGGATATATATTCAATTATTTCAACAGTAATATGTGCTTTTGATTTTTCTAATTCGTTGTCATCCATGATTTTGATTTTAATTTGCGTGGCTTGGAATAAAATATCCCTTCGTTTATGATGAGTGAAAAATAAGGTTATCTCAAAATATTAAAACAATGTTTTGTAAGATATTGGTTTTCAATATTTTATTAACTATAAGAGTGTAATGATACAACAAATTACACCATTGAGACAACCTTATTTTTTATACACGAAAAAGATTAAAGGTTGGCAATAATTTTATCCCATTCCTCTTTGGTTTTGCCCAGTTTGAGTTGCACTTTGCCGAGCATTTCATCTTTTTTACCTTCTTCAAACATTAAGTCGTTGTCTGTCAATTCGGCGAATGCTTTTTTGAGCTTGCCCTTTTGCTCATTCCACGTTCCTTTAACTGTTAATTCGTTCATTTTTTGTTTTTTTAGCCCCAATACTGAGGGGTGTGATTAAATATTGTTTTGAACCTAACCCTATTTTGTAGGCGTAACAAAATTTTTGAAAGCCTTTCCCAATTCATCCATATCATTGCTGAATTTGGTTTTGAACGTTGCCCAATTTTCTTTGCCTTCTGCCTTGTACATATCCAATTGTTTTTTCATATCGCTGTTTTTTTGCTCCAATTCAGCGATGTCTTTCAGATATTTTGTTTGAGCATCTTTCTTTTGAGTGGCTATTCGGACTTTAAAATCGGCAATACTTTGTTCGTTAGCCACTATTTTGGCGGCTTCTTGCTTTCTGTAATTGGCAATATCGGCATCAAATTCTGCATTGGCTTTTTCTAAATTCATGTTTGCATCATTGACTTTAACGATGGCTTTTTCAATTTTTTCTCCCGGTGTGTTGCAACTTGTCGAGATTAAACCCAACATAAACGGACTTATAAGGAGTACTAAAAGAGTGATTTTCATTGTATATAAATTTTATTTGTAATAGAATTATTACGCTACAAAGGTGGGTGTTCTTGACATGAAATGTGTTACACAACTTTGGGAATAAGTTACAACATTCACACCTTTTTTGAACGAGGAATAAAGAATAACGATTATTGATTTATGAAGTGTTGCGCGATGTCGGCACTTCATAAATCGCTATTCAATAATCGTTATCCCTTGTTCACAGGGTTTTTTCTACTTCTGCTTGTTTGGCAATTTCAGCCAGTTCAGTATATTCTTTTGCCAATTCTGTTATTTCATATTCCGTTTTGGTTTCGGCATCAATCACCACATTTCGGGCTGTTTTGTGTGAAACAACGAGTTCATTTACCTTCAGATGCAGGGCAGCCGAGAAGCGGTTAAACTCTTTTTGAATAATAAAAAGGCTTAAAAAAGTGGCTGCGTGGATAAAATCCCTAATGATATGGTGCATATCCTGCGTGTAAAAGGCGCGACTACTCATCCAGATGATTATGCCGCACAAGGCAATAATAAAAGTGATAGAATTGCCGAGTATAAAAGTAGCGATATAGGTTACTTTTTCAAAACAGGCTTCTATATGGTGGTACGTTTTTTTTATCATTTGGTAATAGCTTAAATTAATAAGCGGAAAAAGTGATATACTTTCTCCGCCATTAATACAGTTCTGGTGATTTAATAATTTGTGAAAGAATACACTACACTATGAAAAAACGCGCTCTAAGGCTTTTACTCTGGCTTGATCGGCTCTAATTAAAAAAGATTGACCTACCAAAAGGGATTTAACTTCAGCATTAAAATCTTCAAGATTATCCTTAATGGCTGTTTTGTAAGCATCAATGGCATAATCATCGCCATATGCGCACGAACTGAGTATTAAGTCACGGTCATGACCCGTTGTAGCGGCTTTCAACTCCATCCATACTCTATGTACCTTGCTGGCAAAATCAGTTCCTTTTAGGGGCATACCACCCATTTTGATAATTTCGGTCTGCAACTCTATTATGTTCCTTTCGCTTGTTTGTTGACATTCGGAAAGTAATAGCTTTAGTCCATAATCTTCTGTTTCTAAGATAGCGGCTTGGTATCCTTGACTCCTATCATTGTTGATTTGAAGGAGGGTGTTCAGTACATCTATTGATTTTTCTCTGTCCATTTTTTTTTGATTAAAAAACATCATTCAAGTTAACTGAACCGCCCTTGATACTATCACGCCGAGCATGGTGACGATAAAAGCGTCAAGGGGTATATTTTCAACTAACTTGAATGTTGTACACAATATGCTAAACATTTAAACTAATCAAGATACAAAGGTGCAGTTTATACGAAAAGGAAGCGTTACACAATATTTTAAATAAGTTGTATCATTCACACATTTTGCAATGATGCGTTATCATTATTACCCATGTTTGGGGTCAACTGCCACTTTTGCAATCTCCGTAGGGGCTATAGTGCCAGAATATCGAGTGGCATACGCCGCCGTGAATTCTGCCCCAAAAAACATAATCATAGACGAATACGATACCCATAAAAGCATTAAAATAATAGAACCCGCAGCGCCATAAACGGAAGCGGGTTCAGCTTTGCCAAAATAATAAGCAAGGGCTGTTTTGCCTATTGTGAATAATAAACCTGTTACGATTGACCCCAACCAAACGTGTTTCCATTCGATTTTGGCATCGGGTAATATTTTGAACATCAAACCAAAAAGGGAGGAAATAACAGCTAATGACATCATAAAATTGAAAATTTGAAAGGCTGTTATCATAAAGGGCGAGGTATCTACTTTTATCCAATTGCTCATGGCTGCCAAAGCGGTTGAGACAACGAGCGAAATGGTTAATAAAAACGCTATGCCCAATATCAAACCGAACGAAAACAGGCGGGCTTTGAGTATGGCAACAATACCCGTTTTGGGTGCGACTTTCACCTGCCATATTAAATTAAACGTCTTTTGCAATTCTACAAAAACGCCTGTTGCACCTACGAGTATGGTCGTAATACCAATAATAGACCGCCAGATAGTGGCTTTGGCTTGGCTTTCTTTGAGAAGCATTTCTTTTATTTGGGTGGCAATATCAGCCCCCATTGTGCTGGATATTTGGACGATGATGTTTTGATTGACCGTCTCCTTACCAAAGAAATAGCCCGCCATGGTGACAATAAGCACCAACAAACCGGGTATGCTAAAAATGGCATAATAGGCAATAATGGCACTTTCTCGGAAAGGGTCTTTGCGATACCATTCGGTGAAAGTTTCGTGAAATAGTTCGCCCAAATCTTTGATTTTGAATACCATAAGCCTTACTAATTTCAAGAGATGAGCATTGTTAAAAGCGGATTGATGAACCATACGATGCGTATAAAAAAGGCGATGACAAAGGCGGTTGTACTTACTTTGATAACGACACAATAAAGTAGTAATTTTTGTAGTATTTACAAAGGATTCATACTAATTTTTATTGTCGTTATCAAACTTATATACTCAACCCCTTTTCCATTCTCTTAAAATTAAAAATAGTATCAATAATATGGGGCAAACGCTCGAAAGCGGTTTTGTTTTTCATCACATAATCCGATGCACAGTGCTGCATACAGTCTAAGGCTACGTCCATTTTATTTTGAGCCGAGAGCATGATGACCAGTATATCCGAATTGTACTTCTTGATTTTATCTAAGGTTTCTAAACCGCTTATGGCGTGTTTATCAATGCCATCGAGATGGTAATCCAAGACGATGACATCTGGATTGTGAGAGAGCTTGGGGATGCAAAGCTCGCCCGTCGCAAAGGTTTCGATGGTGAAATCGGCATGTTGGAGAAATTCGATGGCTAATAATTTTAAGTAAACCGCATCGTCATCCACTAAGAA
>JAYVKQ010000809.1:0-3091 GCA_043768285.1 Saprospiraceae bacterium
GGATTTCTATTAGCAATCAAACCATAAGACGGAATGGTGTTGGTTACGCCAATTCTGAAAGTTCCCCTCGTACCATTATAGCCCCACACACGAATGTAAATATCCAAACCAGGTGTTCCTGATAGTGAAATAGTAGGCGAGCTACCTGCATTAGGGTTGCTGTTGTCAAAACGGCAAGCCAAGTAGCATATATCCGTGCAACTATTACCGTAATATAAGGCTACAACAGGATCAAAATTACCATCGGCTGCTACACTTACGGTCATTCTTCCCGTGCTGGGCATATCTAATTTATACCAGACATCATATGCTGTTGATGGACAACCACAAGCATCGGTTGGCACTGATGGTATTAGGCTTTGTGTAGCTGTTTGGTTTGTGCCATTCGTGTATATTAGAGTCGAATTAGCAGTGAGGGTTGTCGCTTGGCAAATTTCATCATTATTGGTAACCGCTGGCGCAGCAAGCGTTTGGAATTGTGACAAACCGCAATATACGCCCCCACCAAAGCTGCAATTAGCTAATACTTGCCACTCATAAGTCGTTCCCGCTGTTAAACCTGTGACAGAGGCAGATGTAGAACTAACCGTTCCTTGCTCTTGCCAAGTGAGTGTGCCAACACGGCGCACGCGAACATGGTATGATGTCGCGCCTGATATACCCACCCAACTCAAATTAGCAGACGTTTGTGTAATATTTGAGGATACTAAATTGCTCGGAATACCGCACACTTGACCCAACGTTTGGAAATAATATGTGCCAGAACACGTCAGCGTGGTATAGCCAGGGCAAGTGATACAGACTCTGAACAAGTATTGGGTATTAGGAGATAGATTTGTGATGGTCAACGAGTTTGTCGTAGTCGTCGCTGTGCGCCATACAGGTTCATTTGCCAGCATATATTCAACTGTATAGCTTGAAATGCCCGCAACGGCGTTCCAAGTGAGCGTTGCGCCAGTCGTTGTAACATTAGTGACACCTAAATTGGTTGGTGCAACACAAGGAAGCGGTAAGGTTCTAAATCCACAATCAATAGAACAATAAGAGCTGCTTGACCCTGCACACATCGTACAAACGCGGAAAATATAATTGACATTGGGCGACAAATCGTTGATAGTCAAAGAATTAGTCGTCACATCAACCGTTCTCCAGAACGGCTCACCAACGGGCATATATTGTACCGTATATTTGGTCGCATTCGCAACAGCTGACCACGTTAAGGTTGCCCCCGTTGCCGTGATATTTATTGCAGTTAAACTCGTAGGTGCGACACAAGGTACGGATAGGGTTCTGAATGCACAGATTGCAGAACAGAAAGGATCTATGCAGCCGGGGCATATTGCACACACTCTAAATTCATAGTTTGCGTTTGGTGTTAAATTATTAATCGTTAAAGCAGTACCCGTTGTTTCTACTTTTTTCCAAACCGTCTCTCCTACAATGCGATACTCCACACTGTATTTTGATGCGCTGCCTACGCTACTCCAATTGAGCGTTGCATTTGTAGCAGTAATACTATTGGCATATAGACCCGAAGGTGTGCCACAAATACCCAAAGTCGTGAAGGTACTTGATACACAATAGGCTCCAGATATACTACCACACACCGCCAATACCTGCCATTCGTAGGTGGTATTTGGGTCTAAATAACTGGCAGTGGCGTATGTATTATAAACTGTCCCTTCTGACCAATAAGCCGACCCAATTGTTCTAATGCGCACACGATAGTAAGACGCACCTGACACGCCAACCCACGTCAAACGTGCGGAGCTTGTGGTAATATTATATTCATCTAAATTCGTAGGAATACCACATGAGACATAACCCAATGTCGTAAACGGACACCAAGCAGAACAGCCTAAACTGACACAATCAGGACACACAGCACAAACTCTAAACTGGTAACTGGTGTTTGTCAAAAGCCCTAAAAGTGTTGCAGATGTGCCGGTTGTTTCTATGCTTGAATAGGTACTTGAACCCACAGGACGATATTCAATAATATAGCGCGCAGCATTAGAAACACCTGTCCAACTGATTTGCGCAGATGATGTTGTTACTGATAAAACCTTCAAATTAATGGGTGCATTACACACGGGCAAAGGCAATGTTGTAAAAATGCCGACATCGCAATAGACCCCCTCAGTATAGCCACATATCGTTTGCACACTCCATTCGTAGGTTGTATTAGCTGCCAAGCCAGATACAACATAATTGGGAGTTGTGGTCGTATATTGGTTTGTCCACGTACTTGTACCCCGCACACGCAACCGCACCCGATAGGAAGTTGCCCCACTTACGGGCGACCAAAAGAGATTAGCAGACGATGTGGTGATATAGTTTTCGTCCAAATTGGCGGCTATGCCACAAGTAGGTTGTGGTAAAGTCGTGAAAGGACAATAGACAGAACAGCCATAAGCAGCACAATCAGGACACACGGCGCATACCCTAAACTGATAATTGGTATTTGACAACAAACCTGTCAAAGTAGCTGATGTTGTGCCTGTCACTTCGATAGAACGCCACGTGGTTTCGCTATTGGCTTTGTATTCTATGATGTATTTAGTCGCTGATGCCACACTATTCCACGAAATCGTAGCACTATTGACGGTGACACCCACTACGCGCAAACCCGTCGGGGCATCGCAAATAGCGATGTTTGGCGTTCTAAAAGTGCTGATAGCGCAATAGGTTCCTTCAGTTGAGCCGCATATAGCCACCACTTGCCACTCATAAATGGTATTGGCTAACAGACTGGTAGCCGTAACTGAACTCGTATAAGACCCTAATAATGTAGTCCAACCAGCAGTACCTTGTGGTCGCAAACGCACTTGATACGAGGTAGCACCGCTTACTGCCGACCAACCCAATATGGCTGTAGATGGCGAGGTTATGGTAGCCGTCAGATTACTTGGAATACCACACGATGGTGCGCCAGTTGTCGTAAACGCTAATATTGGTGAACATTCAATGGCTGCACAAGCGGGGCAAACCGCGCATACGCTATATTGATAATACGTGTAGGGGGAAAGTCCCGTCAGTGTGATTGCGGTGTTGGTTGTTTCTACCGAATGCCAAATACTTTCTGTAGAGG
>JAYVKQ010000810.1:0-4558 GCA_043768285.1 Saprospiraceae bacterium
TATCTCGCCTTTCGTAGTGCAAATTACTTTTTTTGAATAATTTTTGCGCAATTTTGATGGATTCTGGGCTTAAATCAACGCCAAAAACTTCTGCAGTATCGAATTTATTAGCGACTTCAAATGAAGTCCAACCAACGCCGCAGCCAACGTCCAAAAGCGATTTTGACTGTGAGGGTATCCAATTGAATATATGTTTGATTGCCGCTTCTGTTCGCGGATTTCCTTCAATATAATCGCTCATCAAATCTGCTGAAAATTTGTTGTAATATTTTTCAGCCGCTTCCATTTTACTCATACTTAAACTTTTTTTGCTATAATTAAAAAAATGCCTGCATCTTGATTGTGTAAAGACCCTCTATCCACTAATTTCTGTAATCCCAATATCAATAACGCCCATATAGGTCGAAAAAATATACGAGGCAATTTCCATTGGAAAGCATCTTGTAATAGCTGCAACCCACTGGCAGCGCGGTTGATAAAACCTAACGATTCTACGGATTCGAATCCATTTCGTTCCAAAGTCAGTTCTAAACCATCGCGTGTCCACCGCCATAAATCGGTAGGGTTGGGGTGATATATCCAATATCCATGCGTGGATAAAAGTAAAAGTCCCCCTTTTTTCGTTACACGATAGGCTTCTTTAAGATATTTATCCACATCCGTAACGTGTTCTAAAACTTGGGTTGAAATAACAACATCTACTGTCTCATCACCAATGGCAATATCACCGTTTTCTTCAATTAATATAGCCGCTTCGGTATTTTCGGCAATATCTGCTCCTAAGTAATGATTGAAATAAGGTGAAAAAAGGCTTTCATAGGGCTTAATGCCACAGCCATAATCCAAAATATTATCCAGTTTATTGGTTTTTGAAAAGTATTTGGTAATAGTATATTCTATTGCTTTTCTGAGTAGTTTGAAAGCGTGATAACGTGTACCAATTAAACTTGGATTAAGATGATGGTTCATTAAATTGTTATAAATTAAGACATATAATTAATAATCGTTATGAATTTTGCGCAAATATATAATTTAACTCTGTAAAGCCTCGAATTATGTCCAGAAATTATCCCCAATAGCTTGTTCCTACTGTGGGCATTGTAGGTTCAGCGTTAGCCACGCTCATATCTATCACCTTAGTCAATGCGTGGCGATTGGTTTATATTTATCAAAAAATAAAAATACAGCCTTTGGATAGTAAGATGCTTATGCTTCAATATGAATGGCTATTCAGCCATCATTTTCAACACCATTTCAATCACATCTTCTGCATTAGGTTTACCAAAATAATCGCCATCTGAGCCATAAGGTGGGCGGTGTTCTTTTGCTGTCAAAGTCTGTGGTGGGCAATCTAAATACTGGTAGCCGCCTTGTTTTTCTAAAACTTCTTGCATCATAAATGCCGATGCACCACCTGGCACATCTTCATCGAAAAACAAAATTCGGTTGGTTTTTTTCAAGGATTCGACAATAGTATGTTCTAAATCAAAAGGTATAAGTGTTTGTATATCAATTAGTTCTACTGAAATGTTAAATTTTTCTAAATGATTGATGGCTTCTTGAGCGATACGGACGCATGAGCCATAAGTGACTATGGTTATATCGTTCCCCTTATGCATGACTTCTGCCATGCCCAGAGGGACGGTAAATTCACCAATATTATCAGGCATTATTTCCTTCAAACGATAGCCGTTCAAACTTTCAATCACTAAACCAGGGTCGTCAGATTGTAGGAGGGTGTTATACATACCTGCCGCTTGAACAAAATTGCGCGGCACACATATGTATATGCCTTTCAAAGAATTGATAATCATACCCATTGGCGAACCAGAATGCCATATACCTTCTAAGCGATGGCCACGTGAACGAATGATGCACGGCGATTGTTGCATACCATTGGTACGATAGCGCAAACACGCCAAGTCGTCCGTCAAAGGCGATAGGGCATAGACCAAATAATCGAGGTATTGAATTTCGGCAATCGGGCGCAACCCTCTGACAGCCATGCCTATCGCTTGACCCATAATCGTCCACTCGCGGATACCTGTATCGAACACACGCTCGATGCCATACTTCTCTTGCAAATTCATAAAACCTTGATTGACATCACCAATATGCCCCACATCTTCGCCAAAAGCGACCACATTTGGGTAGTTTTCAAGGGTTTTATCAAAAAAAGTATTGATTATTTCGTAGCCATTTTTCACAACCGAATTATCGGAATATTCGGGGTAAACGACTGGCACATTCAACGCATTTTTAGGCGAACTACTATATAAATGGGTGTTAAAACGTTCTTCCCCTTTTTGTTTTTCGCCATTAATCCACGCATCTAATAGTTTTTTGCTCGGCGAATATACCCCCCTCAGTATTAAAGCGATATGGCGGGCATTTTTCAACATTTCAGTTAAAAAAGGCTCACGCATATTTTGTACTTCTTGGATATAGTGCGCCAATTGTGTAGCCTTATCTGCGTGTTCGTTCAATATCGCACCATATATCGTCAAAAGCTCATTTTGAGATGCTTTTATAGGTGTAAAATAGGCTTTCCATGCTTGGTTTTTGGCATCGCGGGCTTTTCTTTTGGCTTCTAACTCGATTTTTAAAAGCGTTTCTTCGGTAGCCAACCCGTTATCTAAAATCCAACGGCGCATAAGCATATTGCAATCCATGTCTTGTTCAAACTGTAAACGCTCTTTGGATTTATAGCGTTCATGCGAGCCTGACGTAGAGTGTCCTTGCGGTTGGGTCATGTCTTGAATGTGGAAAATAGCGGGAATGTGGGTACGGCGCACTTGTTCAATGCCTTCGTCAAAAATCTGCACCATCGTCGCATAATCCCAACCTTTGGCAGTATATATACTGATACCTTCGCCATCTTCATTCAACTCGAACCCCCGCAGTACCTCCGATATATTACCCTTTGTTGTTTGATATTTTGAGGGTACACTAATGCCATAGCCATCGTCCCAAATAAAAATAGCCAAGGGTATGCGCATAACACCTGCCATATTCACTGTTTCCCAAAACGCGCCCTCTGATGTGCTACCATCGCCGATAGTACAAAAACAAACCTCGTTACCGTTGTTTGAAAAAGTTGTTGAATGACGTAAGTCCGCTATTTCACGATATTTCTTAGAAGCAGATGCAAAACCTACGGCACGCGCCATTTGACCCGCCGTACAAGAAACATCAGCACCCGAATTGTACATATCCAAGTGGTTCGTCCATTCGCCCGTGTGTTTATCAACCACAGGCGTAGCGAAGTGCGCCGTCATTTGACGACCACCACTAAATGGGTCATTTTGCGTGTCGGAATATAGTTGGGAGAAAAAATCAGCGGGTGTACAAATGCCACAAGCCATCATCCACGTTTGGTCGCGGTAATAGCCAGCGCGCCAGTCGCCTTTTTTGAAAAACTTAGACAAAGCTACTTGTGCAACTTCTTTGCCATCGCCAAAAATACCAAATTTACCTTTACCTGTCAATACCTCACGGCGACCTAAAAGGCTGACCTCACGACTAAGCGCACAGACGGCATAATCATTCAATACTTCTTGAATGTAGTGCCCCATTTCCGATGGCAAAGTATCGTGTGAGGATGTATCAAGTGAAACAGTCAGTTCGAGATTTTCTGTCATTCTACTTGGTAAAAAATTTGGTTATCAGGCTGGTTTAATGACTTAAATGGTAATGCAAAGATAACAATATTTTATAAATAATTACTTTTAGTAGTTAAAATATGGTTTGAGTATATTAATTGCTAATTTATCCGAATTTAATTTGGTGTTTACTTGCGGGTAAAATATTTTAATTTAAAAAAATAATCAAAGAGCAATTGTTCCGTTTCTACAAATAATAACAAACTTATTTTGAGAACCGAAATTAGATAATCTTGTACGGATTTTTTATAATTTTATACTAAAATGGATGTAATTTTTCTTAAAATTACAATAACCAAAAAAGGGATACCCCTCAGTATTTATCAACTTTAACTTATTTTTTATTACAACATTCAAAACGAACAGAAGGTTTTTGTAGATAATTTGGGTTAATGCCCTATTTTTGCAGCGCCAAATTATGTCAATAATTAAGTAAAACCTAAAAATTATAATATGAAAATTGGTCTTATCAAAGAAGGCAAAAACCCACCTGACAATCGGGTTGCGCTTACACCCAAACAATGTGCTTTTGTAGAAAGGCTTTATCCTGTCAAAATTATTATTGAACCTTCGCCCTTGCGCTGTTTCAAAGATATGGAATTTGACGTTGAAGATGTCAAACTCTCCCATAATTTACAATCTTGCGACTATCTTTTGGGCATTAAAGAAGTGCCTATTGACCAATTATTGCCCGATAAAACCTACTTTTTCTTTTCACATACCGTCAAAAGGCAAACTCACAACCGCCCTTTGTTGCAAGCTGTTTTGGATAAAAATATCACACTTATTGACTACGAACTTTTGACCGATGATTACGGGCAACGCCTCATTGCTTTTGGCAAATTTGCGGGTATGGTGGGTGCGCATAACGGCATTTTGGGGCATGGTCAGCGCAC
>JAYVKQ010000811.1:0-2181 GCA_043768285.1 Saprospiraceae bacterium
GAAAGCATAGCGGAGGCGGCGTAGTATGTCGTTGTTTTTCATCGTTGATTAATATATTGTATAAATAGTGGCGTGAAGGTAGCATTTTTTTAGTTTAAACTACTGAGGGGGTGCCTCCAATCTACCATTCACCGCTAACTATCCACAAATACCCACCTTTTATCTAAAAAAGTAGGCATTCCATCATGGGGTACATAGATTTGTACTTTCATAAAACTGTAACATAAATTAGTATAATGCGTGTTAATAGAAACAGTGTTTACCAAAAATCAAATTCTAAATAAAATCATATGGGTCAGTTTTTTAAGTTTGTTTTTGCTTCTTGCCTCGGCGTTTGCTTGGCGATGTTGGCATTGTTCTTTTTGGGCATTGTGTCCATAGCTGGCTTAGCGGGTAGTGCCGATGAAGGGACTATCAAAAAAGCGGAATCCAACAGCGTGTTGGAAATTAAATTAACCAATAGTATTCCCGAATTGACGGACAATGTGGACAAAAGCCCCTTTGAAACCCATAAGGTATCGGGCTTGACGGATATTGTAAAAGGTATTGACTACGCAGCTACCGATAATAACATCAAAGGTATTGTCATCAATACGCCTATGCCTATGATGGGTATGGCTTCGGCTTCTGTTTTGCGCCAATCGTTAGAAAATTTCAAAAAAAGTGGCAAATTCATCTACGCTTATGGCGATTATTATACGCACAAGGGCTATTATCTCGCGTCTGTTGCTGATAATGTGATGATTAATCCAATGGGCGGTATCGAGTTTATGGGACTATCTGCCGAAATTCCGTTTATGAAAGGTTTGTTCGGTAAATTGGATATAAAATGGCAAATTTACTACGCAGGGCAGTTCAAAAGTGCTACTGAACCATTCCGTTTGGACAAAATGAGCGACCAAAATCGCTTGCAAACCCGCGAGTATGTTGAGGGGATTTACGGTCATATTTTAGATAAAATTGCTGCTTCTCGCAATATGAGCGCGGTGGAGTTGCGCACAATTGCCAATGATTATTCGGCGCGCACATCACACAAAGCAGTGGCTTTAAAACTCGCCGATACTGAGGGGTATTACGACCAACTCCTTACGATGCTGCGCACCAAAATGGGCATCAAAGACAATGGTAAAATCAATACGATTGGCATCAACGACTATGCGCAAAGTGTTAAAAAAACGGGCAATACGGCGAAAGATAGAATTGCGGTCATCTATGCCGAAGGGGATATTACGATGAATTTGGGCGGCGGTTCGGGTGAAAGCAATGGCGGTATTGAAGGTGGTCGTTATGCAAAAATGATACGCAAATTGCGCAGCGATAAAAACATAAAAGCCATTGTGTTGCGCGTCAATTCGGGCGGGGGGTCGTCTTTTGCCTCTGATATTATATTACGCGAATTGGATTTGGCGCGTCAGCAGGGTATTCCAGTCATAGCTTCTTTTGGCGATTATGCGGCTTCGGGCGGCTATTACATTGCGATGGCTTCGGATAGTATATTCGCCGAACCGACTACCTTGACGGGCTCAATTGGCGTTTTCGGTATGATACCCGGTATGCAAAATACCTTTAAAAATAAATTGGGTATCAGCTTCGATACCGTCAAAACGGGTAAATATTCCGCTATGTCGGGCGTAACTATTCACTTTACGGATGATGAAGGCAAAATTATTCAAGAAAGTATTGATAGCACTTATGAGCGTTTTTTGTATTTAGTCTCAAAAAATCGTGGCAAATCGCGCGATGATATTCACGCAGTAGCGCAAGGGCGCGTGTGGTTGGGCGATAAGGCAAAGCAATTGGGTTTGGTAGATGCCATCGGTGGCTTAGATGCTGCCATCAACGCGGCGGCTTCAAAAGCGAATTTAAAGACGTACAAAACGGTGGAATATCCTAAATCGAAGTCTGGTATTGATAAATTTTTGGAAGAATTTACGGGGTCAAAACCTACAGACGAATTGGTAAATGCTGCCCTCAAAAGCGAATTGGGTGAATATTACGACACCTATATGGACATCAAACGTTTGAAAAATATGAAAGGTCCGCAAATGCGGATACCGTTTGTGATTAATATTAAGTAGATGTATGAAGATAGATGTACGATGTACTATTTGCTGAAATACATTTTACACTGAAATGATTTTAGATAAGAAATATGCTTAGAATGGCGCGTTGTGAGACGCG
>JAYVKQ010000812.1:0-5175 GCA_043768285.1 Saprospiraceae bacterium
ACAAAGAAAATGTCAAATACCATACAGGAAACGTAAACTTACCATTAGATATAATCACTATTGTGACTGTATTTATTGGCAAACAGATATCATAAATCATAAGTAGGTAGAACAATTTAAATATTTATATACTTTATAAAAAAATGATTATAAATATTTTATAAAAAATGATTATAAATACTTTTTCCCTTTTGGTGATTTGTAGTCAATTTATTAAAAAAAAAACGCGAAAGAAGTGACACCATAACATAGACTTGTAATGTCAAAAATAAAGTTCTTTTAAAAAAAAATGCCTAAAAACTTGCATCAATAAATTAGTACCATTATCTTTGCATCGCTTTGAAAGAAAAGTATGTTTTGAATTGAAATAAAGCGGTTTTACCACTGTCATATTGCTCCAATCATTTGGGGCAGGTATGGTGTCATCTAATATCTGGTTTGGTAGTTCAGTTGGTTAGAATACATGCCTGTCACGCATGGGGTCGCGGGTTCGAGTCCCGTCCAGACCGCTTTAATAAGCCGTAAATAATTGCTTGTCAATTGTTTACGGCTTTTCTTTTTTTATAATCTTTCAATGATACGTATAAAAAAGGCTATATCGTCTCGCAGCGATATAGCCTTTTTTATATATATAAAAGCGATTAACAACCTCCATAATACTGAGGGGGGGCATACGCTTAATAACGATTAAAAAATAACTTAGTGAAATGTACTGTCGAATTTATTCGACAGGCTGCGTAAGTCATTGATTACCAACACCTCCGTCGAATAAATGTCGTGCGCAATAGAGTTTGATACCAAAGACACGCATTAAAGTTTGCGAAAGCTCACAGCACCGTTAGGTGCAATGCGGCTCCGTCTCCGTTTTTAGAAGCCCCAGAGGGTTGAAATGGCGCAGGTTACACCTCTACGAGGCTTAAAATGACGTTGCCGAGTACATTGTTACCCATATTTAGCACCTAAAGGTGCGATTAAAATGCTCGTATAGAGAGCATATCTAAGTCGAAATTCGCAATCTTTATTGCGTATCTTTGTTATCAAACTCTATTGCGCACGACATAAATTCGACGGTATATTTAATAACTTATTTTTTCAACTTTACGTAGTAAATTAATCAACCCAATCTGCCATAAACAAATTCGTATCCCGCGTACCCCAATTGTCGCGGTTCGATGACCAAACTAATTTTTTACCATCAGGCGAAAATATCGGGAAAGCGTTGAAAATACTTTGTGTGGTGACTGCCTCTAAGCCCGTACCATCTTCATTAATGATATATAACTGAAAATCGTAACCGCGTTTGGCATGATGATTAGACGCAAAAATAATTTTTTTACCACTTGGGTGATAAAAAGGAGCCCAATTCGCTTTGCCCAATTGAGTGACTTGCTTTAGGTTAGTCCCATCTACATTGACCGTAAAAATTTCCATACTGGTAGGGGCTACCAAGTGGTTTTTCAAATTGTCTTTATACTCTTTAACATCTTCTTCCGTTTTGGGGCGACTGGCTCTGAACACCAATTTTTTGCTATCGGGCGAAAAGAAGGCACCGCCGTCGTAACCCAATTCGGTGGTCACTTGTTTGAGATTAGAGCCATCTATATCCATCACATACAATTCCAAATCACCTGTTCTATCCGAGGTAAATACTATTTTTTTTCCATCTGGCGAAATAGTAGCTTCTGCATCATACCCAGTTTCTTTGGTAAGTTGCTTGATGATTTTACCTTTTTTATTAGCGATAAAAATATCGAAATCGGGATATAGGGGCCACAAATATTTTTTACTATCGGCAGGTGGTGGCGCAGGGCAGGCGTGACCGCCCATGTGCGTAGAAGCATAAAGAATATATTTGCCATTAGGCATGAAATAAGAACAAGTAGTGCGTCCAAAACTGGTAGAAATCATTTTAGGGCGATAGGCTGTATCCGTAGTTGCCTTAGCAATATCTAATTGAAAAATTTGGTCGCATTGCACACCCCATTGTTTGAAATCAGACTGAAATGTAAGGTATTTACCATTGGGACTCCAATAGGCTTCAGCGTTGTTGCCGCCATAAGTGAGGCGTTTGATATTTTTTAGGTGTTTTTCGGGCACAAATACTGAGGGGGTGCTGGTTTGCGCGAAAGTGTAAATAGGAAAAAATAATAGAAAAAAATACGTACATTTAGATAGTATAGCCATAATTGCAGTCAGGTTTATAGTTTTAAAACGCCGCAAATATAGAGCAGGCAAACAAAAAAATAAGAGGATATATTGGGTTTGACAAAAAACTTACATTTCCTCTGCAAAACCTTAATCCAATAACTTTTCAACTAATCCAATCAAATTTTCTACTTCTTGGTCATTGAGCTTTGGCATCTCCCATATATCTTTAATATGTGGGTCAATGAGGGTCAATAGACCCAAGCCTTCTTGCGTAATACTAACATAGACCATTCTTTTATCCTGTGGGTTAATATCTCTTTTGACCAACCCCATTTTGAGTAAACGCTCGACAAGGCGGGTCACATCACTCATTTTATCCAACATACGAGCGCGTATATCTTGCATTGTCAAAGGTTTGGGGTTTTGACCCCTCAGTATGCGCAGTACGTTATATTGCTGTGAAGTAATATTGTAGGGTTTTAAAATATCATGGCGTTTTTCATTGATTTGATGCGATAAGAGTACAAGCCCCATCAAGGCTTTGTGTCGTCTACCTGTGAAGTTTTGAGTTTGGATAGTTTGCTCTATTTTATTCATTGATGCAAAAGGTAACATAGGGCTATATTTTAACAGTCATAAAAAGTGCGAAGTTAAGACATATTGAATTTTTATGTTAATTGATGAATGTTATTTTTATAAGAAAGCAAGTCATAAAAGGTTTCGTTTTTATATTTACATATTTATCAACAAAAAATATTTAACTGTGGATAAAAATTGTTTTTAACGCCCAAATATTTTTTACCTTTGTGGCATGAGTCAGTTCGTCGTATCGGCAAGGAAATACCGTCCTCAACGGTTCATGGATGTAGTGGGGCAAGCCCATGTATCCGAAACGCTAAAAAATGCTTTGAAAACAGAGCATATTGCCCACGCTTTTCTATTCTGCGGTCCGCGTGGTGTAGGCAAAACCACCAATGCCCGTATCTTAGCTAAGATATTGAACTGCACCCAACGCACACCCGATTTTGAAGCCTGTGGTGTTTGCGACTCATGCCAAGCCTTTGATAAAAATGCATCATTCAATATTGTGGAGTTAGATGCTGCGTCCAATAACTCTGTGGATAACATTCGTAGCCTTGTTGAGCAAGTGCGTTTTGCCCCGCAGCAAGGGAAATACAAAATTTTCATTATAGATGAGGTGCATATGCTTTCGGCAGCCGCGTTCAATGCTTTTTTGAAAACGCTTGAAGAGCCGCCGCCTTATGCCATATTCATTTTGGCAACAACGGAAAAGCATAAAATCATTCCGACCATCTTATCGCGGTGTCAAATCTTTGATTTTCGAAGAATTCAGATACCTGATATTGTTTCCCATTTGCAAAAAATATGCAATGAAGAAGGGATAACTGCAGAACCAGATGCCCTACATATTATAGCACAAAAGGCTGATGGTGCTTTGCGCGATGCGTTGTCTATTTTTGACCGTATTGTGAGTGCGTCTTTTGACAAAACTATTCGCTACGCCAATGTACTCGAAAATCTGAACGTTTTAGATTATGATTACTACTTCAAAGCCACAGATGCTTTACTGACACAAGACGTAAGCACCATAATGATGCTTTTTGATGAAGTGATGCGCAAGGGTTTTGATGGTGATATATTTTTGATGGGTTTTGCGGAGCATTTACGCAATTTATTGGTATGTAAAGATGTACAAACTTTGCAATTACTCGAAGTTGGTGATAAGCTCAAACAACGATATCAAGAGCAATCCGCTATTTCTTCGACCTCATTTATATTGACAGCCTTAAATTTATTGAATGATTGTGATGTCAATTACAAGCAAGCGCGAAACAAACGCTTGCAGGTAGAGATGAGTTTGATAAAAATGGCTTATATCAATCAAGCCGTAGATTTGGCAAGAATGGGCGCAGGTGATATTGAAAAAAAAAACCTTAGTATAAAACCCAAAGTAGAAAAAGCAAGCACCCCCTCAGTATTTGCAGAGGAAAAACCTTCCCCTATAACGCGAAAATCCGAAAATGCCGTACCTCCTCAGTCTAAAACGGATAATGACCCGCACAGTATATCGGAAGAACCGACGCCTCCTCCCGCAATAGTAGAAAACACGGATAGTCCTCCAGGTCCGTCTGTTTCGACTATAAAAAGCTACCCTTCTCCCAATATCTCTATGCCTAAAATTGGCTCATTGGAGTCAATTGCCAAGATAATAGAAGAAGAAGAAGCTCTATTAGCGCAAGCTGTTTCGCGCTTAAATTATGACAACTTGAAGGATAGTTGGAAAAAATATGCCGAAACGCATGAATCGCCTTCTACCAGAATGGCACTGGCTTCTGCCCAATTGGATTTGAACCAGACAAAAGTCATAGCACGGGTTGGTACTGAATTATCAAGAGGATTTATCCAATCGGAGTCTCGATTGACTGATTTTCTACGTTTTGATTTGAATGAGCCTACCTTGTCATTGGAGGTAAAATTTGATGAGCAATTGACTCCAGAAGATGCAAAGGTGACCCAACAAGTGAAAAAATACCTCACACCACGCGATAAATTAAAATTGATGATGTCCGTCAACCCTTTGGTAAAAGATATGGCTGTTACCTTAAATTTGAAACCAGACGAATAATTTTATTGGCAGTAAACACCTGATTTTTCTTAAAATAAAACGAACATAAATACGTTTTATATCCAGTATTGGCGTTAAATGACATATGATGTTATGCAGATAAGAAAACATTTGATACTTTTGCAATTCGATTACAATATTGACACTTTAACCGAAGTCAGACGTCTCTATTATTCCCATTAGGCTATACCTTTCAATTCGGAAGGCATAGTTTTGCAAATTTTACAGCTTATAAAATTATTGCCCAAATAGTTAACAACCGCAGGTATTGTATCTGTGGTACGGCGTTTGATATTAGTATATTTTATTATAGAAGGAATCACATTTTGAAAAAAAAAGCAACACATTTAAAAATGGTAAGAGGATTAATTATTGCTTCG